>JAYUYE010000097.1:0-2131 GCA_043752985.1 Myxococcales bacterium | reverse complement strand
GGTTCGCATCACGGGATTCGATCCGGACGCTCGATCCAACGATCGCCTACGACGAGATCAGTTTTTACCCCCTGCAGGCGCTGTTCGCGACGCTCGTCGGGTACGGCCAGCAAGGCCTCGAGCTCCAGCCCGAGCTCGCGGAGCGCTGGGAGCTGGTCGATGGCGGCACGACGTATCGGTTCTGGTTGCGGCCCGGCATCCGCTACAGCACGGGCCAACCGATCGTCGCCGCGGACTTCGAGCTCGCACTCGAGAGGGCGCTCACCACCCGCGACTCGCCGTTCGGTTCGATGCTCACGGACGTCATCGGCGCCTCCGACGTGCTTGCCGGAACGCTGCGCGACTGCCCCGGTATCGTTGCCGTGTCGGACCGCGAGCTCGTGATCCGACTCGTGCGTCCCGCACCGGCATTTCTCTACGTGCTCGCGCTCAAGTTCGCGGCACCCCAGCGCGCGGATCATCTCGCCGCGGCCGGTGCGCAGATCCGCAGCCGGCCGCTCGCGAGCGGACCGTACGAGCTCGCGATGTGGGACGAAGGCTCGCGGATCGTGTTGCGCAAGAACCCGCGCTACTGGGATCCCGCGCGCGGTCACCTCGCGCAGATCGAGATGCTCGAGAACGTCGCCTCGGATACTCAGTTCCTGATGTTCGAGCGCGGCGAGCTCGATGCGATCTCGAAGCTGACAGCGGCTGACCACCTGTGGATCACGAGCCAGTCCGCGTGGAAGCCCTACGTTCACCAGACCACGCCGATGTCGACGCAGGGCTCGCGGATGAGCGTCGGTACGAAGCCGTTCGACGATCGTCGGGTCCGGCAAGCACTCAACTACGCGGTCAACAAGGACAACCAGATCAAGCTGTTCAACGGTAGAGCGGTCGCGTCGCACGGCCTGCTGCCACCCGGAATGGCCGGACGCGACGAGGCGCTCGCGCCCTACCCTTACGATCCGGCAAAGGCGCGCGCGCTGCTCGCCGAAGCTGGCTATCCCGACGGGTTCCGGACCGTGTACACGAGCATCACCTCACCCGACGTCGAGATGCTGGCGATGTCGATCCAGAGCGACCTCGCGAAGGTCGGCGTGACCGTCGAGATCGAGTCGATGTCGCTCAACACGTACGGCATCGCGATCGGCAAGCCCGGTGGTCCCGCATTCGGCTTCAACGCGTGGGTCGGCGACTTCCCGGATCCGACGAACTTCCTCGATGCAAAGTTCCATTCGCGATCGATCGCGCCCGAGAACTCACAGAACGACGCCCGCTATTCAAGCCCGGAGCTCGACGCGCTGCTCGATGCGGCGCGCACGGACCTCGATCCGGTCTCGCGCGCCGCGACCTATCGCCGCGCCGAGAAGCTCCTCTACGACGACGCGCCGTGGATCTGGGGCCTCCATGGGCTGTCGATCGAGGTCACGCAGCCGTACGTTCGCAACTACACTCCCAGCCCCGTGTGGCTCTGCGACTTCACGTATGCGTGGCTCGACGTGGGTCCCGATGGCGACCCGGTGCCCCAATGATCGGCCACGTACTGCGCCGACTCGGCTGGTCTGCGCTCGTGGTGTGGTTCGTGGTCAGCGCGACGTTCGCGATGACGATGGCGATCCCCGCGGACCCCGCCAAGACGCTGCTCGGGCCGCATGCGAGTAGCGAGGCGCTCGCGCGGGTTCGGGCCGAGTACTGCCTCGACCGCGGCTTCGTCGGCCGCTACGGCTGCTGGATCAAGCGCATCGCGCACGGCGATCTCGGTGAGAGCTACCGGACGCGGCGTCCCGTGAGCGAGGTCCTCGCGGATCGGATCGGGCCGACGGTCCAGCTCGCGCTCGCGGCGATCTTCCTCCAGCTCGTGATCGGGTTGCCGCTCGGGATTCTCGCCGCGGTCCGTCGCGGCCGGTGGCCCGATCACGCGACAAACGTCGTCGGCTTGATCGGGCAGAGCGCGCCGACCTTCGTGATCGGCACGGTCCTGCTCTACGTGCTGTCGTACCGGTTCGGCTGGTTCCCGATCGGCGGATACGGGAGCGGCGGCTGGGATCGCGTGCATCACCTCGTCCTGCCGGCGCTGACGATCGCCGCCAGCGGCATCGCGTACTACGCACGGATCGTGCGGACCGAGCTGGTCGACGTTCTCGGCGAG
>JAYUYE010000096.1:0-5532 GCA_043752985.1 Myxococcales bacterium | reverse complement strand
TGCGTGTGATCGGTGGGCTCCTCGAGGATGCGCCGAGCGACAAGATCAAACCGGATCGCGATGCCGCACAGCGCCGCGTCCTGACCGCGCTCGCACCCGTCCTCGAGGAGAAGACCGAACGCGGCAGCGTCCAGCGCCGCAAGCGCAGCGACGTGATCAAGACCTTCGGCGTCTCTCGCGCCGAGCTCGACAGCCTCGAGAAGGCAGGCGTCCTCGAGCTGCGCGGTGAAGGCGACACCGCCGGCTACAGCGGCATCGATCTGCGGCTGCTCGACATCCTCGCCGACGTGCGCCGCCTCGGCCTCGGCGAGCTGTTCCCGATCTCGGTCGCCGAGCCGTACTTCACGGCCGTCAAGAAGCTCGTCGAGTTCGAGATCGATGTCTTCCGCCACCGCGCGCTCGACAACCAGCTCACGATCCCACTTGGCGATGTCGCGAAGGCGGCCGTCGAGCTCGGCGAGCGCCTGATCACGACCCTGCGCCTCAAGCTCCTGCCGGCGCAACTCGGCCGCTTGAGCTAACGCCGCTAGAGCGGCAGGATGCCGCCCGACGAGTACCAGGACTCCGCGGCGAGCGTGATCACCGGGACGCGAAGGACCGGCAGCGGGTGCGTGCGCTCGAACGCGAGCACGACGTCGCTGACGCTGGTGGTGTCGTGGCGGTTGAACGCGGCGATCACGAGCAGTGCGCCGTGCTCGGTCCACGTGTAGCCGGTGCGCGCGACGCCAGCGGCGAGGAGGTTCTTCGTCGCCGCGGTGTCGGCGGCGAGCTCGGCGATCTGGTTGAACGCGGAAACGTTGTCGGCTGCGATCTGGCCGAGCTTCTCGACGCCGCCAGCACTGTTGCACGCGAGGTGTCCAAGGTAGTGGTGCGCGAGCTCGTGGCCGAGGACGAACGCGATCTGTTCCTCGAACACCTCGCGCTGGCGGGCGACCTTGCGTGGATCGGTGTGATACGCGGCGTCGTAGAAGGCTACCGGCGGCGGGTCGAGGCCGTGCGCGCCGAGCCAGCCGAGGTACTCGCGGGCTTTGTCGGTCTCGAACAGCTCGTCGGTCGCGGTACCCATCGCGAGGTGCGCGGCGATCGTGATCAGGCCGTCGCTGATCCCGATCATCGGCGCGCCATCCTCGTCGCAGGTGGCGAACGCGTTGACATCGCCGAGGCGATTGTCGCTGGCCAGGGTGAGGTTCGCGACGCGGGCGCGGCGGTCGTCGGGGAGCGCGGCGATCAGCTCGCCGAGGATGCGCTGCGAGTGGCGGAACAGGAGCGTGCCGTCCGTCATGTTGATCGGGTCGGTCGCAGCGGCGGGATCCCGGATCGCGACCGGAATTGTCGGGCCGGGATCTCGCGGCCCACAGCCGACCCCGACCAAGACGAGGAAACCGAGCAGAGACCGCACGTTCTGGGTGTAGCTGCGGTTCTGGTCGCGTGCCCTGGCAAAGGATGGGCAAGGCCGGTAACTGGCGAACGGCCGCCGAGTGTCGGAGGCTTCTGCTACCGATCTCGACCGTGGATAACCTCGCCATCTCGGTTCGCCGCGCAACGCCTGATGACGCCGCCGCACTCGCGACGCTCGTCAACCGGGCGTACGACATCGAGCGGTCGTTCGTCGACGGAGACCGCACGACCGAGGCCGAGGTCGCCGAGCTGACCCGGTCCGGTGCCTTCCTCGTGCTCGAGCACGGGCAGGGGCTCGCAGCCGCGATCTACCTCGAGCGCCGCGGGGACGGCGCGTACTTCGGGATGCTGTCGGTGGATCCGGCTCTCCAGGGGATGGGGCTCGGGACGCGGCTGGTCCGGATCGCGGAGGCGATGGCCGAGGCGATGGGCGCGACGCACATGACGCTGCGGATCGTGAACGTGCGCGAGGAGCTCGAGCGCTGGTACAAGAGCCTCGGCTACCGGCCTGTCGGGACGTCCCCGTACGCGCGTCCCGTGAAGAAGCCGTGCCACTTTGTGGAGATGCACAAGTATCTCGGCGACGGGCTGGCCATCCCGCAGCGCGCGGGCCTCTCCGTCGGCGCAGCGTGATCTAGCCGACGCCGCCGTCGGCAGGTTGCGCCGGTCATGGCGAGCCCGTGTAGGATGTGGCTCATGATGTCTCGCGTACTGGCTCTGGTGACCGTGACCCTCGTCGGGTGCGGTGACGGGGGCGGTTTTCCGGATGCTCCCGTCATCGATTCCCCGCCGGCCCCGGGCACGTTCACGCTGGCGTGGACGGTCTCGAACGTGGGCGGCACCGCGATCACCTGCGATCAGATCGGCGCGCAGGCGGTCACCGCGTTGCTCCGCAACCGCGCGGTCCAGGGTGGCTCGACCGAGGTGTTCACGTGCTCGACCTTGTCGGGCATGTCGCAGATCCTGGCGCCCGGCGTCTACAACATCGACTTCGATCTCAACGGCGTCGGCGGCGATCCCGTCACCGGCGTGATCGCGACCGCGCCGCAGCAGGCGGGAATCGAGATCAAGTCCGGCCAGAACACCGTCCTCGCGCCCCTCGCGTTCTCGGTCAACGCGACCGGCGCGCTCAAGCTCAAGCTGATGAGCAGCGCGACCGCCGGCAACTGCGTGCCGACGGCCCAGAGCGGCGCGGGAATCACCACGAACACGATCACGGTGGCCAAGGTCGGCGACGGCATGTGCGCGCCGCTGACGTTCACTATCAGCGCGGGCACCATGGGTGGCGCGGCGGGGACCTACGTCGTCAACTGCGCGGCTCCGGCGGTCGCACCCTGCATCGAGCGCGATCAGGAGCTCACCGTCTCCGGTGTCGCGTCGGGCGCCTACGCCATCAGCGTCAAGGCCAACCGGGGCGGGACCGTGTGCTTCACGAACGCCGATCAGCTCCCCGTGCCGCCGCTCGGCCGCGAGCTGGTGCGCACGCTGAACCTCGGCAGCGTGACGCCCGCCTGTCCCTAGTCGGCGCTATGCTCCGAGGGTGACGACCGTCAATCACTACCGCCCCAACCTCCGCGATACGTTCTTCCAGCTCTTCGAGGTTCTCGAGATCCAGTCGACCGTCCTCGGCAAGGCGCCGTTCGACTCGATGGACGAGGACAGCGCCCGCGCTGCGCTCGAGGGCTTCCTCGAGGTCATGCAGTCCGCGTGGGCCCCGGCGTTCGCCGAGGGCGATCGCGTCGGTGCGACGTTCGACGGCAAGGGCAACGTGACGTTGCCGGCCGGCTTCCACAAGGCGCTCGACGCCTACTACGCCGGTGGCTGGAACAAGCTCGAGCTGCCCGAAAGCCTCGGTGGGTTCGGAGCACCGCCAACCGTGCAGTGGTCCGCGTTCGAGATGATGGCCGGCGCCAACCCGAGCGTCTGCTTCTACGTGCTCGGCAACATGATGGCGAAGATCATCGGCGAGTTCGGCACGCCCGCGCAGAAGCAGAGCTACGTGAAGCCGATGCTCGACCAGCACTGGGGCGCCACGATGGTGCTGACCGAGCCCGGCGCGGGCTCCGACGTCGGCGCGGGAACCACGAAGGCGACCCACGTCGCCGGTGACGAGTACCTGCTCGAAGGCGTCAAGCGGTTCATCACGAACGGCGACTTCGATCATCCAAACAACATCGTCCACATGGTGCTCGCGCGCCCCGATGGAGCAGGTCCGGGCACCAAGGGGCTGTCGCTGTTCATCGTGCCCAAGTTCTGGGTCGAAGCCGACGGAACGATCGGTGCGCGCAACGGCGCCGTCGTGACCAAGGTCGAGCACAAGATGGGCATCCGCGGCTCGGCGACCTGCGAGCTGACGCTCGGCGACGGCGCACCGTGCCGCGGCCTGTTGCTCGGCGAGGTCCATCAGGGCATCGCGCAGATGTTTCACGTCATCGAGTACGCGCGCATGGGCGTCGGCGCCAAGTCGATGGCGACCTTGTCGACCGCGTACCTCAACGCGCTCGAGTACACGAAGGAGCGCAAGCAGGGCGCGGATCTGACGAAGGCCGCCGACAAGGCCGCGCCGCGCGTCGAGATCATCAAGCATCCCGACGTTCGCCGGATGCTGATGGTGCAGAAGTCATTCGCCGAGGGATTGCGGGCGATGGTGCTGTGGACCGCGCACGTGCAGGACCAGGTCGCGCTCAAGGGCGGCCACGGTCACGACGACGCGCGCATGCTCGACGCCCTCAACGACTTCATGCTCCCGCTGATCAAGGGCTATGGCTCCGAGAAGGTCTACGAGCTGCTCGCTGTGTCTCTGCAATGCTTCGGTGGCTCCGGCTACTGCGAGGACTATCCGATCGAGCAGTACATCCGAGATCAGAAGATCGATTCGCTGTACGAGGGCACCACGCACATCCAGGCGCTCGACCTGTTCTTCCGCAAGATCGGGCGGGATCGAGGTGCCACGCTGCAGGCGCTGCTCGGTCAGGTCGCGAAGACCATCGAGGTGCTCCCCGCGGATCTCGGGATCGAGGCAGCTGCCCTGCGCACGGCGCTCGCCGACGTGCAGGGCATCGTCGTCGCGATGCTCGGCAAGCTCGGTCAGTCCGTCTATCACGTCGGGTTCCAGGGCAACCGGATCCTGTTCGCGCTCGCGGAGCTCGTGATCGGCTGGCGCCTCGCGGTCAGCGCACAGGTGGCGTTCGGCAAGGTCGGCGCGGCGCAGGGCGACGACAAGGCGTTCTACAAGGGCAAGCTCGCGGCGGCGCGGTTCTACGCGAAGAACGTGCTCCCAGGCATCGGCCTGACCCGCAAGCTCATCGAAGCAGGCGACCTCGATCTCATGGAGCTGGCCGATGAGAGCTTCTAGTCTGCTGATCGCGCTCGCGTTCGGTGTGGGCTGTTCGAAGCGCGCGGACAAGGTGAACGATCAACCTGCGAGCCCCGCACCATCACCGCACGTCGCGGCGAAGGGCACCAACTCGTTCGAGGATTGCTCGAAGTTCGTCCAGAAGGCGCAGCCCGTGATCGAGGAGATGACGAAGAAGGCCGGGATGCCGTTCGGCAATGGCGAGGCCGCGGCGTTCGTCAGCGAGTGCACGGCGTCGACCGCGCCGCGCGAGAAGCTGATGGACTGCGTGCTCGCCGCCGCCGACGAGCCGGCCGTCCGTGCATGTTACGCAGCTGCGAAGTAATCGTCAGGGCTCGAGCTTCGCGTACGCCGGCTTGTCGAAGCCCACGATGACTTTCTTTCCATCGATCAGGATCGGGCGGCGCAGGAGGTTTGGTTCCCCCGCGACTGCCTTGGCGAACACGGAAGCGGAGGGTGGCTTGTCGGCCCAGCCCTTCTCCTTTGCGATCGCATGGCGCGTGTTGAGCACGGCAGCGACGGAGCCGGCCTTCGCCACGATGTCCTCGACGGTGGCCGCCAACAGACCCTTCGTCGCGTAGTCGATTTCTTCGATCTCGATCCCACGGTTGCGCAAGGAACTCCTCGCGTCACGGCAGGTCGTTCACGTCTTCTTGAGATACAGGAGCATGCTCGGAGCCTATCCGGGATCGGAGACCGCGATCACCGTCGCCGGTCCGTTGTTTCCATTGAGATCGACGGCACGGATCTCGAGCTCGAACGCAAAGGCGGGAGCGTCG
>JAYUYE010000095.1:0-2135 GCA_043752985.1 Myxococcales bacterium | reverse complement strand
GACCACGCTCTCGGTCATCCGGTCCGCGAGCAGCGCGCCGATCTTCTCGAGGTCTCCGTCTCCGTGGACCGAGTAGGCGACCGCGCGCTCGATCCGCGAGACCGCGGACAGGCCACACGCGTGGGCGATGTCGGTCGCCTTGGAGGACCACGGGGAGATCGTTCCGAGGCGCGGCGCGATCCAGAACGACGGGGTGAGGGCCGCGGTCGGCGCGGCGCCACTCGTGATGGATGCAGCAGCGGCGGCCGTGCCCGAGGCGGCCTTCGGCGCGAGCTCCGTCGGACCGTACGTCAGCATCTGCTCGAGCTGCGTTTGCTCGGGCGAAGTCAACGGCCGCGCGAGCGCGACGAGGTGGATCCAGCGAGTGTCGAGACCGGTGACCCTGGGCGCGACGGTCTGGATCTTCGTGAGCACACGCGCCCGTCGCGCTCGACTCGATGCTGACCTTCCCGGTACCACGATCATCGCTTGTCTCCGGCGCGTGCCTGCTTCCACTGGGCTCGCATCTCGGCCACGTCTGCACGCACCTCGTCGAGCGTCCAGATCGACGCCACGCCTGGCCGCCGGCACCGGACATGCTGAGCGGCGTACTTGAACGCCTTCTCGGAGAACCCATGCCCCCAGAGGCTCGTGAGGTACAGCAAGTAATACGCGTCCACCTGGAGGGATCGCGCAGGCGTTCCATCGCATCTCGCCTCGAGCGTCGCGGTGGGAGTCGCGATCAACTTCTTCAAGAGACCGGCCGCCTCGTCGTGTCGATCAAGCATGTGCAAGGTGTTTGCACGGTTGTAGTCCGCGAGTGGACACAGTGGAGCCAGCGCGTGGGCCCGCTCGAAGCGCTTCAGGGCAGCGCCGTACTTACGAGCGTCGTGCAGCTCGAGGCCTCGCTCGATCTCGTCATCATGACGTGGATCGGCGGCGACCGGCGACTCGCGTTTGCGGCGCACGACGGCCCGGCGCTTCGCGACGCTTCGCGTGCGCACGGCCATCACGCTGCCCCTAGTGCGCTCGCAATTCGAGGAAGCGGCTCGCGCGTGTCGGGCATGAACGGCATCCCCGTCACCTGCTCGTAGCTCGCGATGTAGCGGCGCGCTGCCTCGAGCCGGATGTCGTCGGGCATCACCGGCGGTGGACCGTCGCCCGTCCAGTGCGCCTCGTCCGCGAGCCAGCGGCGCACGAACTCCTTGTCGAGGCTGCGCGGCTCCTCGCCACGCTCGAGGCGCGCCTCGTAGTCGTCGGCGTACCAGTAGCGCGACGAGTCCGGCGTGTGGATCTCGTCGATCACCGTGATCTCGCCCTTGTTCGGGCCGTCCTTGGCGATGCCCATCTCGTACTTGGTGTCGGCGAGGATCAGGCCGTGCTTGGCGGCGTGGACCTGGCCTGCGGCGAACAGCTCGGCCGCGATCTGAGCGGCGCGATCGAACACGGCGGGATCGATGCGGCCCATCGCGAGCAGCTCCTCGCGCGAGACCGAGACGTCGTGGTCGCCCTTCATCGCCTTCGTGGACGGCGTGAGGATCGGTCCGGGGAGGCGCTGGTTCTTCTTCATGCCCTCGGGGAGCGGATAGCCGCAGAACGTCAGCGCGCCCTTCTCGTAGGCCTTCCAGATCGAGGTCGAGGTGACCCCGGTCAGGTACGCGCGCATCACGAGCTCGACCGGCAACGGCTCGCACTCGCGCGCGATCATCACGTTTGGATCGGGCACCCGCAGCATGTGGTTGGGCGCGATGTGCTCGGTCTTCTCGAACCAGAACGTCGCGAGCTGGTTGAGCACCTGCCCCTTCGACGGAATCGTGCCGACCACCGCGTCGAACGCGCTGAGCCGGTCCGTGACCACGATGATCCGCTCGCCCTTGTCGCGATCGATGAAGCAGTCGCGGACCTTGCCGTCGTAGCGCTCGAGGACCTTGCCATCGATCGTGGTCCACGGCGTCGAATCGAGGGTGTGGCCGAGCTGGACGCGCAGCGCTGCCTCGATGCTGTCGATCATGGCTGGGCTCCCAGTGCGCGCTCCATGATGTGCGGCGCATGACGCAGGTGATGGTCGAGATCGAACGCGGCATCGAGCGCGGTGGCGTCGAGGCGACTCGTCACGTCGGCGTTGCTACCGAGCGCCTCGCGGAACGCATTGCCGG
>JAYUYE010000094.1:0-2136 GCA_043752985.1 Myxococcales bacterium | reverse complement strand
GCGGTCTCCTCGGCGACCAGCCGCTGAATCCAGCGCTCTGTGACGGCCAGCCGTGTCCGTTACCGCGGCCGGCACCGGACTTCACCGCGATGGATCATCAGGGCAAGCCGGTCCGGCTCTCCGACTTCCGCGGCAAGGTCGTCCTGCTCAACTTCTGGGCGTCATGGTGCGGCGTCTGCAAGACGGAGAAACCCGCACTCAACGCGATGGCGAACGAGCTGGCGCGCGATGACTTCGCCGTGATCGCGCTCGCATCGGACCACAACTGGAGCGACGTGCTGATCGCGCTGATCGACAGCCTCGCTCCTGGTTCGGTGGTGCCCAAAGCAGTGGGCGGCGCGGTGGCGCTTCCTGCCGCCCTCGAGGCATACAAGAAGGCACTGCCTCAGGGCGTGCCGTTCAAGGTGTTCATCGACCCGCCGTCGGGCGACGGCAACATCGGTGCGATCACGGCGTCGTGGGGCATCAAGGCGGTTCCCGAGACCGCGCTGATCGATCGCCAGGGCAACATCCGCGCGTATTTCGTCAACAAGCGCGACTGGACGACGGGCGTTGCATCGACCTGCATCCGCTCGGTCCTCGACGAGTGAGCACCCGGCGAACGGTGATAGGCTCGTAGCCGATGGCGCGGGTGCTCGTGATCGACGACGAACCAGACGTGGTCCGACTGATCGTCAAGGTGCTGTCCGGCCGCGGCCACATCGTGCAGGTCGCCCGTGATGGTGCGAGCGCGCTGGCCCGCGTCAAGCACGAGCCGCCCGACGTGATCCTGCTCGACAGCGACCTGCCGAAGATCGACGGCGCCGAAGTCTGCCGGCGGATCAAGAACGAGCCGACGACCACGCAGATCCCGGTCGTGATGTTGACCTCCTCGTACATCGACATCTACGACGTCGGCGCCGAGGGCGGTCCCGAAGCGTTCGTGGTGCGGCCGTTCGTGCGCGAGGTGCTCGCGAACGTCGTCGAGCGCGTCCTGTTCCGGCGGTAGGCAGCATGGACAAGGTTCCCTTCACGATCCTCACCGGCTGGCTGGGTGCGGGGAAGACGACCGCGCTCAACCGGATGCTCGCGGCGTCGCACGGCAAGCGGATCGCGGTGCTGGTCAACGAGCTCGGTCGGATCTCGATCGACACGCAGCTGATCATCGGGCGCGGTGGTGATGTGCTCGAGCTCGCCGGCGGGTGCGTGTGCTGCAAGGTCGATCTCAAGAACGATCTGTGGGACGGCATCGGCGACATCATCGTCCGCAGCAAACCTGATCACGTGGTCCTCGAGACCACCGGCATCGCGGAGCCCGCGGCGATCCTCGACGGGATGTTCCGTGTCCCGGATGCGGTACGCGATCGGATCCTGCCTGCGGGGGTCGTGTGCGTGGTCGACGCCGAAGCCGGTGGGGCCGCGCTCGAGAAGCGCGACGAGGCGCGGACACAGATAACGTGCGCCGACCGCGTTCTCCTCACGAAGCTCGATGTCGCGACCCCGGATGCGGTACGGCGGTGCCACGCGATTCTTGACGAGCTCGCCCCGATGGCCGAGCGCGCGAGCTTCCCCGACGATGACGCGGGCGCACGCGCGATGACAGCGTGGGTCGTCGAGCCGCGCAAGCTGCGCGCATGGACCTCCGGGACGCCGCGCACGCACGCCAATCACGATCACGCGCATCATCACGGCAACCAGATCGTCGCGGTCGCGTTCACTGACGACGCGCCGCTCGTTGGCGAGCGGGTGCTCGCGGTGATCGAAGGAATCGGCGAGCGGCTGATCCGCGCGAAGGGCTTCGTTCATCTTGCAGGAGACGATCGGCGTGGCTTTGTCGAGCGCGCCGGCGTGCGGACCGAGCTGCGCTATATGGAGCCGTGGGGCGATGCGCCGCGGAAGACCGAGCTCGTGCTGATCGGGGATGATCTCGACGAAGGTGCCGTGCACCGCGCGCTGTGGGCATGCCGCGCGGGGCGCTGACGATCGTGCTCGCGCTGTGGTTCGGCTGTGGCGGCTCGCCACGATCCTGCGGCTGATGCGGGGCCGGACGTGTCCGCCCGGATCGCAGGTCCGGTTCAGCCCGCCGACCGACCGGGACTAGTGAATCCACGCCGCGGCGCGGACCTGCATCAGCGCGGCCTCGCCCGCGATCAGTCC
>JAYUYE010000093.1:0-5538 GCA_043752985.1 Myxococcales bacterium | reverse complement strand
AGGCTGTCAGCGCCTGCGGACGTGGCGCGTCGAGAGCCGGCGCAGGCTGCGCGCGACCACGACGGCGCAGGGTGATTGCCATCGCCACGAGGCCGACGATCACGAGTGCGAGAAGACCGACGACCGCGATCAGCAACGCTTGCGATGCCGATGAGGCGCTCGACCCGGAGGCCAGAACAGCTGTCGATGAAGTGAACCCTGACATCGACGAGGACCTGCTCCAGAGGCTAGCAACCACCTCCAGATCGGTCAACGCGGAAATCCGAACGCACCGAGCGGCGCACTGCTTCCAAGAATGCGATCGGCGGGGTACTACCCGCCCGTGCCGGACCTGGTGATTGGCGGGCGACGTTCCGGTATGCCGCGGCCCTCGTGGCGTGCGGCCCTGATCGCGCTCGCGATGCTCGGGGTCGCCGTGGTGGTTGCGTGGTTCATCTACAAGCGATCGGTCGCTTACGACGCCCCCGGTGGCACGGTGAAGGGAGCGATCTCGTCGGTCCAGACCGCACCGGGAGCGCCGCCCGCCCTGACCTACGGAGACTCGTCATTGACCTGGGTAGGAGGCCTGCCTGTCCTGCGGCTCCGTGGTGATGCTCACGCGATCGGCGCCGCGCACGGCCGGCTGCTCGCTCCGTCCCTCGCCGCGGTGATCCGCGCCTCTGCCCCGTCGGTGGAGAGCACGGTCTCGGACGACGGCTTGTTCGGTGGCACGACCCACGGGATGCGCCTCGCCTGGCGCTGGCGGTTCATCGACGACGGCCTGAACGACCAGGATCGCCGGATGGTTGCCGGGTTGATGCGCGGCGCCGCGGCGAGCGGAGTCAACCTGTCGTTCGAGGATCTCGTGCGGACGCAGGCCGTCCTCGATGTCGGTGCTGCATCCCCGCGCACCGACGAGGCGGAGCACAAGAACATCGCGCGCAGCCTGACCGTCATCGCGCGGCAGGCTCAGGCACCGGCGCGCGTGTGGATCGGCCGGACATTTGCGCTGCCCGGCCTCGATGATGGCGGCGATGCGTCGATTCCGGTCGTGACCTTCGCGCGGCCCGACGGGAAGATCGCATGGGCCTCTGTAGGCTGGCCCGGCTCGGTCGGCGTTGTGACCGGCGTCAACACCCACGGCATCGCCGTGATGGCGGGGCCGGCGCGCACCAGCGACGTCCGTCCGACGCGAACGGCGCGCCCGGTCGCGCTGCTCGTGCGAAGCGTGCTCGAGCAGGCGACGACGCTCGACGAGGCGATCAAGCTGATCGAGGGCACGCCAACACTTGGCTCCGCGGTCCTGGTCGTCGTCGACGGGTCGAGCGGAACGTGGGTGCTCGTCGAGCGCACACCGAGCAAGGCGATCACGGAGCGCAATCCGCGATCACCCGCGATCGGCGACATCCTCACCACGAACGCGCTGTCGACGGATCCGGAGAACGATCGCGCGCGTCGGATGCTGCCGGCGCCGGGGCGCATCGAGCGCGCTGCCAAGCTCGTGCGTGCTCCGCTGCCCGACGTCGCCGCGATGGCGCAGGTGCTCCGCGATCAGCGCGCCCTTGACGAATCGCCGCGTCCCGTCGGTCACCGCGGTTTGATCGATGACGGTCGCGCGATGCACACGGTGATTCTCGATCCGACGTCGCTCGAGCTGTGGGTCTCCGATCCGCGCGCGGCGGGCAAGATGCGCGCATTCGATCTGCGGCACGAGCTGCGCGCGGAAGGCGATCGGCCGACGCCACCGTCAGATCTTGCGGCGGATCCGGCGAGCGATCCGGATCGCGTCGCGAACCTCGCCGCGGCTCGCGCCGATCTTCGGATCGCACGCGCGGCGCTCGCTCGCTCGCAGTTCGCCGACGCATCCGAGGCATGCGCGCGGGCACGTGCGCGCGTTCCCGGGCTGCCCGAAGCGCTCGAGCTTGCGGCGATGATCGCGCTGACGTCCGGCGATCACGCGCAGGCGCGGACGGCGTTCGAGGCGTGGCTCGACGGCGGTGCCGATGATCCGAAAGGCGAGGAGCGCGCACGCGCTCTGCTCGCGCGCTAGCTCAGCTGCGCATCATGATCGCGAGCACGGCGCCGGCACCTGCGCCGAGCGCGAGCAACGCGAGCACCCACCAGATCCACCTCGACGAAGATCCTGTAGACGGGCGCGGTGCGTGCGACTGCAGCTGCGAGAAGGAGGCTTGCGGATACTGCGCGCCCCCGGGCGGCGGTCCGTTCATCTGCCCCATCTGGGGATATTGCTGCGGCGGCAGCGGCCGCTGGTCATGACCCGATGGGGTGTTGCCGTGGAACGGCTGGATCTGCGGCGAGCTCTGCATCGCGAAGGGCGAGTGCTGCGGCATCGCAGGCGGTGGCATGTTCGGAAGCTCGCCGCGCCGGGTCTCGAGGAGCTCCGGGCCGGACAAGGAGATCCGCGAGCTACTCGAGGATCCCGCGCTCAGCCCCTGCAGCTCCTGGCTCGCGTGCGTGACGACTTCCTGCAGTGCGAGCGCGAGCGCCGAGACATCCGCGAACCGGTTCTCTTTGGTCTTCTCGAGGCACTTCAAGATCACGCGATCTACCGCCGCCGGCAGCGCCACCTTTGGATACGCGACCGACGGCGCCTGCGGTGTTTGCTTGAGCTGCGCCGTGATCAGGCCCGCGGGTCCCTTCGCATCGGGGAACGGCAGCCGGCCCGTGATCATCTCGTACGCGACGACGCCGAGCGCGTAGACATCGCTGCGACCGTCGAGCGGTTTGCCCATCAGCTGCTCGGGCGACATGTACTCGAGCGTGCCTAGCGTCTGGCCCGTCGCGGTGAGCTGCGGCGACTGCGGCGACTGCGGATCGATCGTGTCTCCGCGCATCACCTTCGCGATGCCGAAGTCGAGGATCTTCACGAACTCGGGATTGCCCGGCCGGGCTTCGAGATAGATGTTCTCGGGTTTGAGATCGCGGTGGACGATGCCCTGGGCGTGCGCCTCGGACAGCGAGCTGCACATCTCCGTCAGGATCTTGAACACGCGCTTCCACTCGAGCGGCGCCTGCTCGTGGAAGACCTGGTGCAGGCTCTTGCCCTCGAGCAGCTCCATCGCGATGTAGAGCGTGCCGTCGGGCGTCTTATCGAAGTCGTACGTCGTGATCGTGTGCGCGTCGCGCAGGTTGCACAGCACCATGCCCTCGCGGCGGAACCGCGCGAGGAGGTTTTCGTCCTTGGTCATCTCGGGATGCAGGAGCTTGAGTGCGACCTTGCGACCGGTCGCGAGCTGGACACCGCGGTACACGGCACCGAAGCCGCCTTCGCCGATCTTCGACTCGACCTTGAACCGATTGTTCAGCGTCGCGCCGATGTAGATCTCGTCGCCGACCTTGGCTTTCGGCCTGGGCGCCGGGCGCGGCTTGGCTTGGGCCTGCGCACCACCTGCGGCCGCGAGCTTGGGCGAGCCACTGTTCGACGCCGCGGTCCGCAGCGGATCCGGAGCCGCACCCGCAGCGGGAGCTGGCGCGCGACCCGGTTGCAGCCGGTACCCGCACACGCCGCAGAATCGAGCGTTTGGCTCGAGCGACGAGTTGCACGACGGGCAGTTCATCCCACGCGAATTTTCGCAGAAGTTTCCATACTCCGCACGCAAGTTTCCCCGAAATCGAGGCCGGCCAGAGTGCTAGCAGCGGAGGAGCATCAGGACGATCGCCACGACGACAACCGCCCCCGCTGCCGGGAGGAGCCACGCACGCCGGGCGACCTCCACAAAGGCCGGAGGGAGCGCTTCGATCGCAGAATCGTCACCGACGAACAGGCGCACACGCGGGCCGCCTGACCCGAACTCGATCGAGACCGGGACGGCCTGCGCCACGGTGGTCTCGGTGATGCGGTGACCCTCGACGTACGTTCCGTTGGAGCTCCCCAGGTCCACCAAGACCCAGCCCGATGCGCCATTTCGCAGCTCGGCATGGCGGGAGCTGGCATCGATGTCCCGGTGTGGATCGAACGAGACCTCGCACTCCGGGTGGCGGCCAAAGCGCACACGGCTCCCGGCGGAGAACTCCTGCCGCTGGCCGCGCCGACTCCCGGCGACGTGGTCGATGACGACCCGCACGCCGCAATCCTATCACCGCCCGCCGAGCCACCATGCAATCGCGCAGGCGAGCGCGCCGATCAGCACGTAGGGCCACCCCCGGCGGGGCTCGCGGAGGCGCTGGCGCGCGGGTCCGTCTAGCTCGACAGGCAGGGAGGTCGGGGGAACTCGCATCCCGATCGAGGACCGCAGGATCGCGTGCTGGCCGGTGACCGGGATCATCGGCGGGATCGAGTGGGTCGGGATCCCGATCCGGGCCGCCAGCCGGCGGGCGACGTACGAGCTCGAGCTGAGCGCGGGATCTCCTTCCTTCTGGGGGTCGAACTCGAAATAGGTCGGCACATCGTCCTCGTCGAGTGGCGCGAGGAAACGCCCGCCGCGGACCTCGCACACGATCGCCGTGATGTTGTCGCTCCCACCGGCGGCGCGTGCCGCCGAGATCAGGAGCCGCACGGCGTGCGCGACCGTGTGGGGTTCAGAGAGCAGCAGTGCGATCGCCGGATCTCCGACGAGCCCGTGCAAGCCATCGCTGCACAACAGGATCCGATCGCCCTTGCGCAGCTCGATGATCGACAGCGACGGTTCGACATCGGGTCCGACACCGAGCGCCTGCAGGATCGCGCCGCCCGCGCTCGCTGCTTCATTGGGGCTATGGCCTGCTGCGAGCAGCGCCGACGACAGCGATTGATCGCGCGTGACCTGCACGAGCACACCGGCGCGCAGCACGTACGCCCGCGAATCGCCGACCGTAGCGAGGATCAAGCGATGGCCGACCACACCGGCCGCGGACAGCGTGGTGCCCATGCCGCGGAGGCCCGGCTCGCGCTTCGCCATCGCATGAACATCGTGATTCGCGATCCGTACGGCTCGCCGCAGTAGCCGTGCAAACACTTCCGCATCGCGCGCGCCGGGGGTGCCCTTCAGCTCGCGCCACACGACCTGCGTCGCGAGCTCGGAAGCGATCTCGCCGCCCTCGACGCCGCCCATGCCATCGCACACGACCATGATCGGCCCGCGATCCGCATCCGCGACCCAGCAATCCTGGATGTCGAGGCGGTCTCGCGTATCGAGATCTCCGACCAGGAATGAATCCTCGTTGTGCTCCCGGACCTGTCCGATGTCGCTCGCGGCCGCGACCGTCACCTCGAGCGGAGGCCTGTGCTCGCTCGCCGGGTCCGGCGTGACAGCCGCGTCGTCGGTCACGTCACTTGCCGAGCTCGATCCGCAGCAGCTGGTCGCCCATGCGCACGTGATCGCCGTGCTTGACCGACGTCGCGACGGTGACCCGCACGAACGTTCCGTTCGAGCTGCCGAGGTCGGTGATCTGTGCCTTCTTGCCGTCCCATGTCACGGCCGCGTGGCGTCGCGACATGAAAGCGTCGTCGCGAAATACGATGTCCCCCTCCTCGCGGCCAAGGACGATCTCTTCGCCGGAAAGGTGACGAACGTCGCGATAGCCGCCCGACGGAACGATCTGGAGGAACCGTCCCCAGGG
>JAYUYE010000092.1:0-2138 GCA_043752985.1 Myxococcales bacterium | reverse complement strand
CCGCCCTGCCCGCCCACGGATGCCAGACGCGTGGCATGGTCCTGACCGTGCAGTACCTGCTCGTCATGTGCGCGTACTTCGTCGGGTCGATCCCGTTCGGAGTGCTGATCGCGCGCGGGCTCGGGGTCGATATCCAGTCCAAGGGCAGCGGCAACATCGGCGCGACGAACGTGACGCGCGTGCTCGGCCCGATTCCGGGTGCGGTCGTGCTCGTGCTCGATGCTGCGAAGGGTGCCGCGCCAACGTGGTTCGCGCTGACCAACGTCGGGGATCCATGGATCGTGATCGCGTGTGGCGCGGCGGCGATCCTCGGCCACTGCTTCTCGCCGTTCCTCGAGTTCAAGGGCGGCAAGGGAGTCGCGACCGCGCTCGGCGTGTTCCTCGTGCTGTGCCCGGATCTCGTCGCGATCTCGGTGATCGTGTTTCTCGTGATTCTCAAGGCCACGCGGGTGCCGGCACTCGGGTCGCTCGCCGCGGTGGCGACGATCTGCGGCCTGCTGCTCGCGCGCGGGGACAGCTCCTCGGCGACGCTCGCGCTCGGTACGTTGATGCTGCTCATCTACACGCACCGCACGAACCTCGCGAAGCTCGCGGGGCGCTGACTACCAGATCGACCAGAGGTGCTCGATCGGCTGGTCGCGCACTCGCTCGAGCAAGGCGGCGACCGAACCGTGTCCCGGGATGATGGCGTCGGGCAGAAGATCGGCGAGTGGCGCGAGCGCGAACCGCCGCTCGTGGAGGCGCGGATGCGGCACCTCGAGCTCCGGCGTCCGGATCACGCGAGAGCCCCAGAGCAGGACGTCGAGATCGATCGGCCGGGGTCCCCAGCGCTCCTCGCGCGCACGGTCACGACCGAGAATGTGTTCGAGCTCGAGCAACGTCTCGATCAGCTCGCGCGGCTGCGCATCGATGATGTGCACCTCGAGGGCGCTGTTGAGGAAGTCGGCCTGGTCGGGGCCGACCGGGGCGGTCCGGTACATGGGCGCGGGACGCACGTCGCCGAGCCTCGCGATCGCGAGGCGCGCGGTGCAGAGGCGCTCGCGGATCTCGGCGTGCGACCCGATGTTGCCGCCGACGCCGATGATCACCGACTCTCGGGCAGGTCCCGTCACGGTCGCGCGATCACCGGATTGCGCAGGATTCCGATGCCTTCGATCTCGACCTCGACGACGTCACCGATCTCGAGGTTGCCGACGCCCGATGGCGTGCCGGTCGAGATCACGTCGCCGACCTCGAGCGTCATGTGCGAGCTGATGAACGCGATCAACGCGGGGACATCGAAGATCAGATCCGAGGTCGACGAGTCCTGGCGCACCGCGCCGTTGACGCGGGTGACGATCCGCAGCGCCGATGGGTCGAGACCCGCGACGATCCGCGGTCCGAGTGGACAGAAGGTGTCGAACCCCTTCGCGCGCGTCCACTGCGTGTCCTTCTTCTGCAGATCGCGCACGGTGACGTCGTTGATGCAGGTGAACCCGAGGACGTAATCGAGTGCGCGGTCGCGCGAGACCCGGCGCGCGCGCTGCCCGATCACCACCCCGAGCTCGCCCTCGTAGTCGACGCGCTCGTAGCCGGACGGCCGTTCGATAGGGAATCCTTCGGGGAGGAGGGCCGATCGGGGCTTGAGAAACATCAGCGGCTCCTCGGGTAGCCCCTTCCCCATTTCGACGGCGTGGGCACGATAATTGACCCCGATACCGATGATCTTGCTCGGAACGAGGTCGATCTGCTCGAGGGAGCCATTGCGCAAGACGGGGACCAGCATGAGGTGAAAGGTAGGACACCTCGGGAGAGCTGTCATTGATCCACGGGGGTGCGCCCCGTACAATTTGCGTGATGGGCCGGGCTCCTAACTCTGGAGCGCCACAGCGCGTATCTGCGCACGTGGTGCCGAAGGCCACAGCCTCGTCTCCATTTTCGATCGCTGCGGGAACCGGCGATGACGAAGAAGAGAAGACCACGATCGAGTCAGGGTGGGAGGAAGAGCCCAGCACGACGGTCGCTCAGGGCGAGGTCGCCGAGCAGATCCGGCAGCTCGGTGGCGACGGCCCGCGACGCAACACGAACGAGACGGCGACCAACGCCGGCACGGCCGACGAGCTGACGGTCGACGATCAGCACGCGAATGCGGGGCTGTC
>JAYUYE010000091.1:0-5544 GCA_043752985.1 Myxococcales bacterium | reverse complement strand
CTTCCTGCTCGGCGAGCTTCGCGCTCTTGCCTGCCGGACGAACGTGGAAGCCGACGATGATCGCGCCGCCCGCCTTCGCGAGGTTGACGTCGCTCTCCGTGATGCCGCCGACGCCGGCGGAGATCACGACGACGCGCACCTTCTCGGTAGACTGCTTGATCAGCGAGGCCTTGAGCGCCTCGGCAGAACCCTGAACGTCGGCCTTGAGGACGATCTTCAGCTCCTTGATGGCATCGACGGAGTTGCGCGCCATCATGCCCTCTAGCGAGATCCGCGTGGTCGACGCGAGCTCACGCTTGCGGAACTGCTGGCGACGATGTTCGACGACCTGCTTTGCAGCCTTGTCGTCGTCTGCCGCGTTCACCAGATCGCCTGCCTCGGGAACACCGTCGAGTCCGAGCACTTCGATCGGCGTCGATGGACCCGCCTCCATGAGAGGCTGGCCGCGATCGTCGAGCATCGCGCGGACCTTACCGAAGACGCGACCTGCGACGAGGATGTCACCGGTCTTGAGCGTGCCTTCCTGGATCAGGACGGTCGCCATCGGTCCACGGTTGCGATCGAGGCGCGCCTCGATGACAAGACCGGAGGCCGGCTTGTTCGGGTTCGCCTTGAGCTCGAGCACCTCTGCCGAGACCGCAATCGCCTCGAGCAGCTTGTCGATGTTCTCGCCCTTGATGGCCGAGACATTGACGTAGATCGTGTCTCCTCCCCACTCCTCGGGAATGAGGCCCTTGTCAGCGAGCTGCTGGCGCACTCGATCAGGTGCTGCATCGGGCGTATCGATCTTGTTGACCGCCACGATGATCGTGACTTTCGCGTCCTTGGCGTGCGCGAGCGCCTCGACCGTCTGCGGCATCACGCCGTCGTTGGCCGCGACGACGAGCACCACGATGTCGGTCGCCTGCGCGCCACGGGCGCGCATCTCGGTGAACGCTTCGTGACCCGGCGTATCGAGGAACACGATCTCCCCGTGACCGCCCGGAGCCTTCACCTTGTACGCGGCGACGTGCTGGGTGATGCCACCCGCCTCGCCGGCCGCCACGCGCGCCTTGCGAATCGAGTCGAGGAGCGTGGTCTTGCCGTGATCGACGTGACCCATGATCGTGACGACCGGTGCACGCTGCACCATGTTCTCGGCGTCATCGACCTTCTGCGAGAAGATGTCGTCTTCCTTGAACGCGACGTTTTGCACCTCGTACGCGAACTCGTTCGCGAGGAGCTGTGCGGTGTCGAAGTCGATCGCGGCGTTGATGTTGACGCCGGTCATGCCCATGCCCCAGAGCTTCTTGAGCACCTCGGGGGACTTCACGCCCATGCCGCGAGCGAGGTCGGCCACCGTGATCGAGTCCTCGATCCGGATGACGCGCTTGTGCTCGGCAGGCGTGGTGATCGTGGTCTGCTTGCCCTTCTTACCGAGGGGCAGCTTCTTGCGACCAAAGTCGTTACCCGGACCGGGACGACCACCCGGACCACCGGGACGGCCACCGCGCTGCTGCTGCTGCGCGAACCGACCACGGATCGGGTTGGCCGGAGGCGCGCCCGGGGGCGGCCGACCGACGACCGGCGTGCGCTCGGTGATCTTGATGCGCGGCGGGAGCGCGATCACCGTACCGACGGCCGGGCGCGACGGATCGCGCGCGGGCGGCGCCGGTGGTGCCTCGGCGACCTCGGTTCCTTCGGGAGCTGCCTCGGGGGCTGCACCTTCCATCGGCTGCTGCGTGTCACCACGCGGGCGGCGCTCCTGGACAACGGTGCGGGCGCGCGCCTTCTGCAGCTCCTGCTCGAAGCGGGTGCGGGCATCGGCCGGATCCTCGGGGCGAATCGGCTCGACGGCGACCGGCTGCTGCGTGACCGGCGCGTTCGCGACGCGCGGGGGCAACGTGGTCGACGGCGGCGGCTGCGGCGGCATCTGCGGCTGCGTGCGACCCACGGTCTGCGTGCCGTCGCCGGAACCCTGCGAACCACGACCGACGACCTGCGGACCCTGGAGGATCACGCGCGAGCGTGCGGCGGCGGGCCGGTCCGGGCTCTGCTCGGTGCCGGCCGAGGAAGCGGCCATCGGCGCCGGCTGCGCCGGACGATCACTGCCGCGATCGTTCGACACGTTCGGCCGATCGCTTCCGCGATCGTTCGGGCGGTCGCTCGACCGGTCAAAGCGCTCGCCGGCCATCGGCTCGGGGCGAGAGATCGGACGCTCCTCGACGATCACGGCGCGATCGTTCTGCTGGCGCGCGGGTGGCGCGACCTCGCGGATGATCGGCGCGACGCGCGGAGTCGGGGCGGGAGGCGGCGTCGGAGCCGCGGGCTCCTCGAACGGCGGCGGCGCGATCACCGGCGACGATTGAGGACGACCGACGGGACGCGCCGCGACCGGCGGCGGGGTCGGAGCTGGCGTCGGCACGGGAGCCGGTGGAGCCACCTCCTCTGCGACGACCCGCTTGCGAACCATGGTCGCCGGCGCGGCGCCCGGTGGAGGCGTGACGGGGGCGCGCTCGGCCGAGCGCTCGTCGGACGGCGAGCCATCTCCTCCGAGGCCCTTGTCCGCAGGAGAGCGGCGGCGCAAGACGGTGCCCGTCGACAAGACCTTGGTCTGCGTCGGCGCAGCAACCCCGGCCTTCTCTTTTTCGAGCGACCGCTTGATGCGAGCCACATCGTCTGCATCGAGCGACGACATATGGTTATTCACCTCGAGACCGAGTGCACGGATCTTGGCGATGAGGTCCTTGTTGGGGATGCCGACCTCTTTTGCAATCTCATAAACGCGCATCTTCGCTCCGGTCATCCTCGGCCTTGATCCCAGCCAAGCTGGGAGTTTCTACAGCGTCTGCATCCCCAAGGCCAGGGGCGTTTTCTCTTCGCAGATCACCACGTTGGTCACTGACGTGACCCTTGGAATTGTCGCGAGCTCGTGACATCTCTGAAACCAGCCGCTGAACGTCGCTCGGAGTGACCGAACGTCGCAGGCTGCGCGCCAGACCCGCGAGGGTCACGCACGCAGGGCGCGGATGGACGTATGCGCCACGTCCCGGGAGTCGACGCTGAGCATCGATGACGAGGCGCCCCTCGTCGATCCCCACGCGCACGAGAGAGGACTGCGCATCGTTTGCGCGGCACCCCGTACACGTTCGTTTAGGTACGTGACTCAGGACGAGACCTCCGACAGCCAGCTGATCGCGCGCTGCCGAAGCCGCGCGAGATCACCCATGTCGATACCGGTGGTGGTCGCGATCGACTCGATCGGGGTCTTGATGAGGTCCTCGGGCGAGTGGATGTTGGCGGTGGCGAGCACCGTCAGCACGTCCTCGTCGACGCCATCGAGCTCCATGAGCTGCTGGCCGCCCGACAGGCTGGACCGGCGCTCCGACTCCTTGGCCGCATCGTCACGGCGACGACCGCCGCCGGCGATGTACGCCCGCGCGGACTCGATGACCTTGCGCGCGCCGTCCGGGCCGCCGATGCCGGGAAGCCCAGCGAGCTCCTCGACCGCAGCGCGAGACAGTTCGTTGACCGAGCGCCAGCCGAGCTTGAACAGGTTGTCGGCGATCGTCGCCTCGAAGCCTTCGCTCGTGAGGGCAGCAGCGATCTGCTCCTTCGCGCGGCGCTCGAGCTCGTAGATCTTCGACTCCGAGTGGATGTCGATGCGCCAGCCGGTGAGCTGCGACGCGAGCCGGACGTTCTGGCCCTTCTTGCCGATCGCGAGCGAGAGCTTGTCATCGGGGACGATCAGCTCCATGCGATGGCCTTCGGCGTCGATGATGACGCGCGAGACCTCCGCGGGCGCGATCGCGTTGCACACGAAGCGGGCCGGATCGTCGTCGTACGGCACGATGTCGATCTTCTCGCCGCGGAGCTCCTGGACCACGGCCTGGACGCGCGAGCCCTTCATGCCGACGCACGCGCCTACCGGATCGACATCGCGGTCGCGCGACGACACGGCGATCTTCGCGCGAGCGCCCGGCTCGCGAGCCGAGCTCTCGATGCGGACGATCTTCTCGTAGATCTCGGGGACCTCCTGCTCGAACAGCTTCTCGAGCAGGCCCTTGTGCGTGCGGGACAGAATGACCTGCGGGCCGCGCGCGTTGCGATCGATGTCGAGGCACAGCGCCTTGATCGTGTCACCCACGCGGTAGCTCTCGCGGGGAACCTGCTCGCGCATCGGCAGCACGGCCTCGGCCTTGCCGACGTCGACCACCAGCGCGCCGCGCTCGAACCGACGGACGATGCCGGAGATGATCTCGCCTTTGCGGTCCTTGAACTCGTTGTAGACGTTGTCGCGCTCGGCCTCGCGGACGCGCTGGTAGATGACCTGCTTGGCGGTCTGCGCGGCGATCCGGCCGAACTTCTTGCTCGCGTTCTTGAGGTCGATCAGGTTGCCGAACTTCTCGTCCTGCTCGGCGGCGCGATCGCCGTCCTCCGCACGATAGAAGACCTGGAACAGGAGCTCGTCACCGAGCTCTGCCTCGAGGCCGGCCTGCTTCGCCTGCTCCACCGTGATCTCGCGACCCTCGATGGCATCGTCCTCCTCGACGACGTTGACGATCAGGAACAGATCGACGGAGCCGGTCTCGGCGTTGAACTTCGCCTCCATCTCGCGGTTCATCCCGAACGTGCGCTTTGCCGCCGTCAGGATGGCCTGCTCGAGGGCGTTGATCAGAACGGCCTTGTCGATGTTCTTATCGCGGCCGACCTGCTCGAGGACCATGTCGAGTTTCGCTTCCATGGCTATCCCTGTTCCTTCATCGAGTTCTTTGGGTTGTTACTACCCGAGCTGTTCTTCTGCTTGGCGCTGGGCCGATGGCCCGGCTTGATCGGTTTGTTGTGCCGAGGGCCGACGCCGCTCTGGCCCTTCATCACAGCGTCCCAGTCCGGGATGAGCTTGGCGACGTCGATGTCGTCGATCGGCAGGTGGAACACCTCGCCGTCGACCTCGATCGCCACCTTGTGATCGTCGGAGATCCCCTTGAGGATTCCTTTGAAGTTCTTGCGCTCGCCGCTGGCCGACTGGAGGGGCACCGCGAGCGAGATCTTCGCTTCGCTGTCGGTGAAGTGGCGGAAGTGATGGGGCGTCCGCAGCGGACGGTCGATGCCCGGTGAGCTGACCTCGAGGCTGTACGCCTGCGGGATCGGGTCCTCGACGTCGAGCACCGCCGACAGCTCGCGCGAGAGATTCGCGCACGCGGACAGGTCGACGCGGTCCTCGGAGACCTGCGCAGGATCCGTGTTTTCGTCGAGCGGGCGATCGACCGCGATGCGGAGAACCCAGCCGCCCTGGTCGAGCAGGAAGCGCAGATCGACGAGGTCGTAACCGGATGCCTGGCACACCGGCTCGACGATCGAGATCAAACGCATTTGCTGGGGGTTACGGGACATGGTCGGGAGGTTCAGGGCGAAAAAAAAGGTGGCCGAATGGCCACCCCACCGCGAAGCGATAAAGCTGGCGGATGGGTACCACCGCCCCAGGCCGAGGGCAAGAGGGGATGTGTGCTACCACGGACACATGTCCTGGGAGCTCCGTGTCGGTGCCGTCCAGATGCGATCGAC
>JAYUYE010000090.1:0-5545 GCA_043752985.1 Myxococcales bacterium | reverse complement strand
GCCAGTACCTCGGCATCTCCGCCGAGGCCCAGGGCGCGATGCCCGACATCAACTACTTGATCGCGATCGACACGCGCTACGTCGGTGAGGCCGCGCTCGCCGCCGGAGATCGCGGCGTCGTCGAGCTCGCGTTCCGGTTCATGAACAGTTACCTGCGTGCCGCGCTCAACGCGCGCGCGGTCCGTACCGCGTACAACGTGCTCAACCAGTACCGCCTGCTCGTCGAGGCGATGATCCGTGGCAACGCCGAGGACCTCGCGATCGCCGGCGTGCGCCACATGATCTACTACGGCCGCACGAGCTACGACATGCAGCTCGGGTTCGTCACCGAGACCGTTGCGTATGACGTCTCGGCGCTCTGCGAGTTCGCGCACTCCCACAAGCCGATGACCGTGACGCAGGTCCACGGCGGGCCGGGCAGCGAGCTCGACCAGCAGATGCTCGCGATGTTCCTCGAGCTCGATCAGCCGCTGCGCGCGAAGCGCCAGGAGGCAGGCCTTCAGGGCATCCGCAAGGCGCAGATCAAGCTCGCCTGCTACTACCTCGCCGCCGGCGCCGAGATCCGCGCGCGCAAGATCGCCGACGACATGGCGGGCGAGGATCGCGATCGCCTCAAGCTGATTCGCGAGCAGCTCGGACGCGTCGAGTCGAAGGAGTTTTGGGAGATCATCGACCGCGGCCGCAACTTCGAGTACATGCCGCCGCGCCAGCGCGAGCAGATGGAGAAGTTCTTCGCGATGTTACCCGCGGTCGCGCCGAAGCCGCGCCCCCCGACTGACCCCGGCAAGTAGTCAGCAGTCGCCGCATTCACGGTGCTACGCGAGCAGCGCCTGATGCGCGTCGCGGAGCTTCGCGAGCTCCGCGAGTCCACGGGCGCGCGCCTCGGCGATCGGCTCCCCTGGCTTCACCTCGACACGGACCTCGTAGTAGCTCTTGAGCTTGGGCTCCGTGCCGCTCGGACGCATGATCACGCGGCGACCGCCGCCGAGCTTGAACACGAGCACGTCACTCGGGGGCAGGCCGCCCTCGCCGGGGAGCAGATCGACGACCTTCTCGACGGCAGTGCCGGCGATCTCCTGCGGCGGAGTCGCGCGCGCCTTCGTCATCGCGGCGCGAATCTCGGCGAGGCCATCCGCGCCGGGCTTGGTCAGCGACACCTGCTCGGTGACGAACAGTCCGACGCGCCGGTAGATCTCGTCGAGGTGATCGAGGACGCCACGACCGCGCGCGCGGTTCCATGCGGTCAGCTCGGCGAAGATGATCGCGGCGGACACGCCGTCCTTGTCGCGGACGAGCGGGCCGACGGAGTAGCCGAGGGCTTCCTCGTAGCCCATGACGAACCGGCCCGCGTGCTGGCGCTCGTAGTCCATGGCCGCGTTGCCGATCCACTTGAAGCCAGTCAGCGTCTCGCGATAGTCCGCGCCGGTCTGCTCGGCGAGGAATCCGAGGAGCTGCGAGGACACGATCGTGGTCGCGACCATGCGCTTGCCCTTGGGTGTGACATCGAGCAGGTAGTCGGCGAGCAGCGCGCCGACCTGATCGCCGGTCAGCACGCGATAGCCCGCGCCATCGGGCACGGCGCAGCACAGGCGATCCGCATCGGGATCATTGGCGAGCACGAGGTCGGCTTTGACCTCGGCGGCGAGGGCGAGCACGCGATCCATCGCGCCCTTCTCCTCGGGATTCGGAAACGCGACGGTCGGGAACTCGGGATCCGGCTCGCGCTGTGACTGCTCGGTGTGGATCTGCGGGAATCCGGCCTGCTTCATCCCAGCCTCGACCGAGAGTGCTCCGACGCCGTGCAGCGGTGTGTACGCGATTACGAGTGCGCGGCCATCGGTCTCGGGGCTCGCGCGCAGTGCGCAGACCTTGTCGAGGTAATCGTCGTGGATGCTCTCGTCGAGATCGATCACCACGCCGTTCTGGCGGAGCTCGTCGAGACCGGGCATCGGCAGCTGGTCGCTCTTGCCGATCGTGGCGATCGTGGCGGCGATGCCGACGTCGTGCGGCGGAATGATCTGCGCGCCGTTGCCCCAGTAGACCTTGTAGCCGTTGTACGCGGGCGGGTTGTGGCTCGCGGTGACCATGACGCCGGCGCACGCGTTCTTCTCGGTCATCGCCCACGCGGTGGTCGGCGTCGGCCACGGCCGATGCGCCAGGTAGACCTTGATCCCGAGGCCGCCGAGCACACGCGCGGTGTCCTCGGAGAACACGCGCGAGTTGCGGCGCGCATCGTGACCGATCAACACGCCGCGGCGCTTCGCGTCAGGGACGTGCTCGAGCAAGTACGCCCCGAGGCCCGCGGACACCTTGCGAACGAGCACGCGGTTCATGCGCTGCGGGCCGGCGCCGAGGATGCCGCGGAGGCCGGCGGTGCCGAACTCGAGAGCGCCGGTGAACCGTTCCGTCAGTTCGCGAATCGCGGCCTCGTCGTTGTTGTCGCTCGCAGCAAGAAGCTGGCGGAGCTCGGCAACGGTGGCGGGATCAGGATCTTCAGCGAGCCAAGAATCCGCGGCCTCGCGAAACGCAGGTTGGAGCGGCATCGCCGCGAACCATAACCCGCACGCAGCGGGAGCGGGACTCCTCAGGTGCCGCTGGCGGCCTGCTTCTTCTTCATCTTCGCCATCAACCCGTCGAAGCCGTCCTTGGCGATGATCTTGTTGAACATCGTGCGGTAGTTCTCGACGAGGCCAACGCCATCCGTGCGGACGTCCCACGCGCGCAGCTTGGTGCCGTCCTTGACGAGCACGTAGTCGACCGCGATCGTGTACGGCCTGCCTTTGCGCACGGTCTTGATCTTCGTCGCCACGACGATGTTGCCCGCCTTGTCCGTCGACTCGGAGAGGTACTCGACCTCGTACGACAGGTTGGCGCGCAGGCCGCGCACGTAGTTCTCTTCGATCAGAGCACGAAGCAGCTGCTGGAACTGATCCTGCTGCACCTTCGTCAGCTTGCTCCAGTTGTCGACCATCGCGCGCTTGCCGAGCTGATCGATGTCGAGGAAGCCGCGGACACCGGTCGTGACCTTGGCGGCGAGCTCCTTCTCTTCCTTCGAGGCGGGAGCTGCCTTCTGTTTGAGGAGGCCCGAGATCAGGTCGTTGGCGGCCTTCACCGAGGCGATGCCAGGTCCGGCCTTGGCAGAGTTTTTCTCGGTCTTTGCCGCGGCCGGCTTGGTGGGCGCGGTGGGCGCGGTTGCGACGGGCGCAGCCGCGGCCGGAGCGGCCAGGGCCGTGATCAGAGCGAGGGCGAGGAAACGCGACATCATGACTCCTTGAGACGGCGGACGAGGCCCCGAATTCACGGGGCAGCCGCACTGCGTACCACACGGGGGCGCGGTGGAACGTGGTTCCTTCCGGCACCTTGCGCTCGGAAATCCCCTGCGCGTTTTACCGTTACTTGCGCGCAGCGCGGAGCAAGCCAGCAGCGCGATCGAGCCGGATCACGGCCACGTTCCACTGGAACACCGCCTGGACCCAGCGTGCGCGCATCGTGAACCACGCGATGTACGCGTCCGCGAGATCCTTCGCCTCCGCGGTACCGATCGCATCTGCCTGCAGCACCGAAGCGAGCCACGTGCGCGCGGCCTTCTCGCCGTCGGCCGCGGCCGTGACCTTTGCGAACGACGCGGTCGCCTCGGCGAGCGCCGTCTGCGCGTCGTAGCTGGCGCCGAGGGCGGCGAGCTCCGCGAGTGCGTGGGCCTTGCTCGCTTCCGCGCGCGCCCGCGAGACCTTTGCAGCCACGTTCCACGGCTCGAACGTCCACTGCATCGCGAGCACGAGGCCCGCGCCGCTGCGATTGAACGGATCGTTGGCGAACGCGCTCGGCGGATCCTGGACTCCCGTGGCGCGCGCGATCACGGCGCTGCCGACGAGTGCGATGTCTGGGTAGTAGTACGCCGCCGCCATCTCCGCGAGCTCGTCTGCGGCGGTCGCCCCCGAGGCCGCCGCGCGGGCCTGAGGCCGCTGCTGTCCGCTCGCGGTCGCGGGAATCGCACGCGTCACGGCGGCGAGCTCGTCGTTGTCGACGTCGACGTCGGTCGCACCGACGAGCGCGCGCAGGCCCGCGAGCGCTTGGGTCTCGCCCATCATCGCGTCGGCGCGCTGCACGCGAGCCTCTGCGAGCAGCACGGCCACGCGCTGGCGATCCTGGATCGAGACGTCGGGCTTGTCCGCGTTGCGCTCGTCGATCTTCGCGAGCGCCTTCGTGATCTCGTCGATGCCGTCGTCGAGCATGTACCCGAGCTCGCGCGCGATCTTGATGCCCCAGTACGCGCGAGCGGCATCGACCGCGAGATCGCCCGCGGTCTCGTCGGCGAGCGCCTGCTGCGCATCGAGGCCGGCCCGTGCGGCGCTGCGCGCGTGAGCGATCTTGCCGAAAGTGTAGAGCGGCTGCGTGATGTCGAGCTGGGCACCGCCGAACACTCCATCGAATCGCAACGCGAAGTTCTTCGGGCTCGTCTGGTCGCAGGCGGGATCGATGCACGTGATGTTGGGGCTGATCGTGCCGAACGCCGTGGCCTTGATCCGCGGCAATCGGGCCGCGTTTGCCTCGTCGATCCGCGCGGCAGCGGCGTCGCGATCACCGCGCGCCATCCGAGCCTTGGGGCCGGCGAGCGCCTTCTCGATCACCTGATCGAGCGTGAGCCGCGGTGGCTCGGCGGCAGCGATGGCAGGTAGGCAAACGAGCGCGAGGAGAGGCAGCCGCATGGCCCGCGTTGTACCGCTTTACGCACGAGCACGCAGTACGCCTGAAATCCAGTGAACGGTGGAGACAGGCTCGGTGGGACGAATCGGCGCCCGACCCGCGACCTTGGCCTGCTCACGGGGGTCGGCGTCGTGCTTCTCATGGGGCTCTCGGCAGGCCTCGGCGTGTTCACGCTCGGCACGAACCTAGCTGGCTCGACCCTTTCGCATCTTCGACACCGCGCCCGCGATGAAGCACACGACGAGGAGCCCCCCGATCAGGGCGAACGTCTCCCATCCGACATCGCAGCCGCCTTGCCGGGGTTTCTGCGGTCCCGTTGGACTGCCGCCGGGCAGTGGCTCGGCGAGCACCGTCGCCGAGAGCCAGGTGAGCATGCCGAGGACGGAGATCAACCAGGCCGGTGCGCGCATCACTGCATCGTAGACCACCCGGTTCGGGCGGCCGCCGGAATTAGGTGGGGCTCTCGAGTGGGCTCAGCCGCGCCGCAAGATCACGCGCGTGATCTCGAGGGGCGCAAACAGCCGCACGCGGGGCCCCCAGTAGCCGCAGCCGCGCGTCACGTAGAGCTGCGTACCCTCGTGCTCGTAGCGCCCGCCGAGCAGACCACCCTGCTGGAGCATGACGAGGTAGTGCCACGGCCAGATCTGACCGCCGTGCGTGTGACCCGAGAGCTGAAGATCCACGCCGTACTTGTGGGCGCGTCGCACCTGCCGCGGTTGATGCGCGAGCAACACGAGTGCGCGGTCAGGATCGCGGCCCGCGGTCGCACGCTCGAGATCCTCGCCATGGCCGTGACCAAAACCGTGCGCGCTGTGGTCATCGACGCCTGCGAGATCGAAGC
>JAYUYE010000089.1:0-2143 GCA_043752985.1 Myxococcales bacterium | reverse complement strand
TCATCGCCTTGGTCATGCACTCGGCGTACTTCTGGCCGATCTCGCCCATCTTCTTCGCCGTGGCCTCGTCGGTCTTCGGCGGGTCCTTCTTGTCGCCGGCCTTGGCGGCCATGTCGGTCGACCACTTGGTCATACCTTCCTGCACCTTGTCGGCGCAGCCCTTGTCCTTGCACTTGCACATGTCGTTCGAGAACTCTTCCATCTTCGCCATCGCCTCGCCGGCGTCGCCGCCGCCCTTCTTCTTGCAGGCGGAAACGGTGAACAGGGAAGCCGCAGCCAGGAACGCGATCGTCAGGTTCTTCATCCGTCGGTTTTAGAACACGCCGCGTTTGGACGAAAGAAATCCATCGTGATCAATGGTCACGTCGCGTCGCGGAAGTTACCGGCGATCGTGACAACCGCCGACAATTGCGTCCGGAGGGCGACAAACCGTCGTCGATGCGGATGTTCATCCGTGATGACGGCGGTTTGATGGGATCAGGTGTCGACGAGGAAGCGCTCGTACGCGGTGAAGTCGTATTCGCGGCCCAGGAAGTCGCGCACGAGATCGGCCGCATCGCGACTTCCGCCAGGCACGAGCACCTTGTCGCGATACGCGGTGGTCACCGCCGTCTGCATGAGGCCATTCGCGCTGAACGGCGTCAGGAGGTCCTTCGCGATCACGAGCGACCACTGGTACGTGTAGTACATCGCCGAATAGCCAACGAGATGGCCGAACGAGGCGTGGAACCGCGTTCCCGGAACGAACGCGAACGGGGTGTAGCGCTTCTGTAGCTTCTGCACCTCGGCGAGCTGGTCGAGGGTGTCCGGATCCGCGCGGTGAAAGCCGAGCGAGATCGCAGCGTAGAAGATCTGCTGCACGGTCGCGGTGCCGAGGCCGAACTTGTCGGCGCGTCGCATCTTCTCGACGAGCTCACTCGGAATGACCTCGTCGGTCTCGTGGTGGCGCGCGAACCGCGCCAGCGTCTCGTAGCTCCACGCCCACTCCTCGAACATCTGCGACGGCGCCTCGACGAAGTCCCACTCCGTCGCGACCCCACTCTGCGTGATCCACGGCTGGTGACCGCCGAGCACGTGGTGCATCAGGTGGCCGAACTCGTGGAACATGGTCACGACGTCGTCGTGCTCGAGGAGGCCCGGGCCGCCCTTGGTGGGCCGCGGGAAGTTACAGACGAGGACGCCCTCGGGGAGCTGGATGCCGCGCACGCCGTCCTTGAGCGGGAACTGAGCCGCATGCTTGTACTTGCCGTCGCGCGGATGCATGTCGAGGTAGATCCGGCCGAGCTTCGCGCCCGCGCGAGTCACGTCGTACACGAGCACCGTGTGGTGCCACGGGCTCGTATCGGTGACGGCCGCGTAGGTGATGTCGAAGATCTCGGCCGTGATCTCGAGCAACCCCGCGAGCACGCGCTCGTACGGGAAGTACTGGCGCACCACGCTCGCGTCGACCTCGTAGCGCTCCTTCTTCACGCGGTTCTCGAGCCAGGTCTTCTGCCAGTCGGTGACGGCGGTTGCCTTGGGCTGGGTCAGCTGGAGCTGGCGCAAGAGCTCTCGATAGTCCTCGTCGGCGCGCGGTGCGGCGAGCTTCCAGACCTTCTCGATGAACTCGGCCGCGCGCGTGCCGCTCTTGATCATCTTGTCGGCGGTGATGTAGTCGGCCCAGTCCGGGAACCCCAGGAGCGAGGCCTTCTCGGCGCGCAGCGTGAGGATGTCGCGCAGGACATCTTCGTTCGCCTGACCGCCGCGGCTGCGAAACGCGATGTAGAGCTGCCTCCGGAGCTCGTCGTCGTCCGCGTACGTCATGAACGGGTTGTAGTCGGGGTAGTCGGTCGTGATCCGGATGACGCCGTCCGCGTCGGGCGGATGCGACGCGATAAAGTCGGCCGGCAGGCCCGCGAGCCGGCTGGCGTCGGTGATCTCGAGGGCGCGAACGTCCTCGGAGATCGTCTTCGAGAACTGCTGGCCGAGCTTGGTCAGCTCCTCGTCGATCTGCTTGAGCCGCGCGCGGATCTCGGGAGACTTGTCGACGCCGGCGCGGCGGTAGTCGCGCATCGTGTGCGCGTGGAACCGCTGGGTCGCCGCGTCGGTGCCGGCGACCGGGACGGCCGCGAGCGCGTCGTACATGTCGCGGTCGAGGTTGAGC
>JAYUYE010000088.1:0-2144 GCA_043752985.1 Myxococcales bacterium | reverse complement strand
TCGCGCCGCAGCTCGAGCATGCGCTGACGATGGGCGATCTGATCGGCCCGCTCGCGTTCACGCTGCTCCCTGCCCTCGCGCTGCTCCACTTCTTCTGGACCGTCACCGACTACGCGCGCGTCGAGCTGACGCTGCGCCACGGCACTCACGATCCCGGCGTGCTCGCGACCTACCTGCGAACACTGCTCTTCGTCGCAAAGCGACCGCTCACCCTCGTTCATTCGGGTCTCGGCTGGGTGTTCTTCCTCCTGATCACCGCCGCGTACGCATACCTCGCCCAGGGCCACTCGATGTACGGTGCCGAGGGTGCGATCACGCTGTTCGTCGCGCGCCAGGGCGTGTCGCTGATGCGGATGGCAATCCACGTCGCCGTGATGGGCGGCCAGATCGAGCTCGGGCGGACGCGTCCGCTACCGCCTCGCGTCGTCGAGGCGAAGGCCGAAGCGAAGGGCTAGCTGGCGCGCGTCCCGCTCGCGATGACAGCGCACCCGGTTCACGGTGACGTGTTCTCCTCGCAGATCGCCGGCGCAGCGCCGTTGCTGCAGTAATCCGTCTTGCCACCTGCGTCATGGCGCGCGCACTTGAGGAAGGTGCTGGCCGTGTTCGGCTGATTGAGCTGCCAGTGAAACAGCTCGGGACACGTCGTCGGCGACGTCCACGTGGTCCCCGTGTACCGGCCGCCAAGCCAGAACGTGGACAGCGTCGGCGCGATGTCCCGTCTAACGTACACCAGCTCCTCCGAGCTGTTGATCTCGACGACGTGCATCCCGAGCTGTCCACACGTCGCGAGCGCGCCCGGATAGTTGACGGGTACCTGCGAGCCCACCGCGTAGCGGCTGTTCGCCTGCAGGATGCGGCACGCGTCGCTCGGTCGCGGTGTTTCGCACAGCGCGTTGATCGCCTGGCCTTGCCAGGTCGCCGAGCTGCAGCGCTCGGCGACCATGCCCGCCTCGGTCACGATCACGCAGTAGCCCGGCTCCTCGACGGCGGGCTCGCCTTGCGCCCACGTCAGAGTCGGGGTGCAGCCGTCGATCGCGGCCCAGCCATCTCCGTACGTGACGCCGAGCCAGAACGGGGTCGTCGTGCCGGTGTACTGCGCCGCGAGCTCGACACCATCGCCTTCGTCGAGCACTGCGAGGTCCATGCCGATGCGTGCGCAGCTTGTGCGCGCGTCGGTCCACAGATACCCGACGGTCGTGCGCAAGCCCGTGTAGCGGGCGGCATCGTACGGAAGGAGCGCGGGGCACACGCCGGTCGGCGCGTCGTCGAATACAGCGGCGTCGCGGCTTTCGAGGCCCAGCACCTTATCGCAGCCGGATAGAAGGATGATGATGGAGAGGTTCCGCCACACAGCGTCACTATACAGGCCCTACGAGCACCCCGGGGTTCAAGATTCCGCGGGGATCGAGCTCGCGCTTGGCGGCGGCGAGGACATCCCCGAACAGCGTGGGTCGTTCGCGGTCGTACCAGGGACGGTGCGTCCGACCGACGGCGTGATGGTGAGTGATCGTGCCGCCGGCGGCCGTGAGCGCGTCGGAGGCCGCGCCCTTGAGTGCGCGCCACTGTGCGAGCTCGCCGCCGGGGCGCAGCGCACCGACGAACGTGAAGTACGGCGCAGGACCGTCGGGATAGACGTGCGTGAACCGACACGACACGACGCCACCACCGCACTCCTCGTCGAGGGCGCGCGAGACCGCGGCCGTGACCGTGGCGTGGAGCTCGGGGAACTGCGCCCACGTGCACGCGGTCTCGAACGTGTCGCTGAGGACGCCGATCGACAGCATCGCGGACTGCAGGTACGGCGCATCGAAGAATGCCTGGCGCCACGCTCCCGCAGCACCGGTGCGTGCTGCATCGTCCGCTTCGCTCGGACCCGCGACGATCTCGCCACCGTGATCCTTGGCGAGCTCGACGGCGCGCGCGAGCCATGCGCCGAGCGGATGGTCGGCGGACTCGAAGCCGATCAGCAGCACGCTCGAACCGTCGAACCGCACGCGGTGAAGGCGCGCCTCGTTGCCGTCGAGCAGGCGCGCGTTGCTCGGAGAGAGGCCCGACTGTGCGAGCGCGCGCGCCGCGGCGACACCGGCATCGAAGTCCTTGTACGCGACGCTCGCGGTCGCTCGCCACCTCGGCTTCGGCACGAC
>JAYUYE010000087.1:0-2144 GCA_043752985.1 Myxococcales bacterium | reverse complement strand
GCTCGGCGCATCTCGCAATGGGGTCGGTCTTCACAACTCGCGGGCGATCGAGAACATCGTGCGCTCGGGATGCACCGCGACGCTGACCGACCAGCTCGCCTGCTCGGCTCGGTACAGGTGCCAGCTCTTGCGCGGCATCGTGTAGCTGCTCGCCAGCCCGACGGGATAGCTCATCGCGAACGAGATCGCGCCGTCGGAGAACGAGTGCCGGCTCCACAAAAAGCCCGATGCGGCGAGGTTGAGCACGAGACCGCCGAGGTGTCCGAGCCAGAATCCCTGGCGCTCCTTGTTCGCGATTGTCTTCAGGCTCGCCCGCAGCGCGACAAGCTCCGCGCAGCGATCCGCGTTCGCGGCGGGGACGGAGACCCGCAACGGCGTGAACACGCGCACTCCCAGCGCGAGCGTCGCCTTGGTCGCGCCGGCGTAGTACGTGTCGCGGGTAGCCTCGTCGAATGTCCCGAAGGGTTTGACCTCGGCGACGGCGAGCACGACCTGCCCGACCGCGGCGGCTCCGAACAGAACCGCCCACACGGTGTTCCACCGGAACGTCGCACGATCGGCTTGCTCGAGGTGCGTGCGCAACCGATCGGCGTCTGCGGCGCAGTCGGGCGCGGCCTGAGCCGCCGACGCACCGAGCATCGCCGCGAGTAAGGCGGCGACGACGAGCTTCACGGCAGCGGCTGGTTGATCACCAGCCAGTACAGACCGAGCTGGCGCACCGCATCGACGAACTGATTGAAGTCGACCGGCTTGCGCACGTAGCTGTTGGCACCGAGGCCGTAGCTACGGATCACGTCCTGCTCTTCGACGGAAGAGGTCAGCACCACGACCGGAAGGAGCTTGGTCCGGTCGTCACTGCGCAGCTCGCGCAGGACCTCGAGCCCGTCGATCTTGGGGAGCTTGAGGTCGAGCAGGATCACCTGCGTCACATCGGTCGCGGGGCGGTTCGCATGCGCGCCGCGCGTGAACAGGTAGTCCAGCGCCTCCGCTCCGTCACGTACGACGACGACGCGGTTGGAGATGTTGCTCTTCTTGAGCGCACGGAGCGTCAAGACTTCGTCGTTCTCGTTATCTTCGACGAGCAGAATGACTCGGTCCATCATGGAATCTCCGGATCGCCTAGCGTGAAGTAAAACGTCGCCCCCGCCCCGAGCTCGCTCTCAGCCCAGACCCGGCCCCGATGACGATGGATGATTCGCGCGACGGTCGCAAGGCCGATGCCGGTTCCCGGGAACTCTGCCTCGGTGTGGAGGCGCTGAAACACGCCGAACAACTTGTGCGCGTACTGCTTATCGAAGCCGGCGCCGTTGTCCCGCACGAAGTAGCGAATACCGGTGTCGGTCGTCTCGGGGCCGAGCTCGATCCGCGGAGCCGCGACCCTGGAGGTGAACTTCCACGCGTTCCCCAGCAAGTTATCGAGGGCGATCGAGAGCAGGCGCGAGTCTGCCTGGACCACGAGCCCCGGCGCGATCACGACCTCGATCGAGCGCTCGGGTTCGAGGCGCTGCAGCCGCGCGACCGCCGCGTGCGTGAGCGCCGTGAGATCGACGCTCTCGACCACCAGTTCGCCTCGGGTGACTCGCGACAGAGCGAGCAGATCGTCGATCAGCTCGGCCATCCGCTGCGCCAGCTTGCGCACCCGGAACAGGTAGCCGCGGCCGTCCTCGTCGAGGCGATCGCTGTAGTCATCGAGGAGAGCCTGGCTGAACCCATCGATGCCACGCAGCGGCGCCCGCAGGTCGTGCGCGACCGAGTAGCTGAAGGCCTCGAGCTCCTTGCTCGCCGCTTCCGCTTGGGACTTCGCATCACGCAGCTGCTCGTCGGCGAGCTTGCGCGCGGTGATGTCGTGGGAGATGCCCAGCAGGTAGAGCGGAGTGCCGTCCTCGTCGAGGATCGGCACCTTCTTGGTGTGCAGCCAGCGCTTGCCTGCAGCAGTCTCGATCGGCTCCTCGACGATCTCGACCAGCTTCTTCCCCGCCAGCGTCTCGCGATCCTTGGCCTGGAAGAACGCGGCTTCCTCCGCCGGGAACAGGTCGAGGTCGGTCTTGCCGATCAACGCCGAGCGCGGGATGCCGAGAAGCTGCTCACCGGCAAGATTGAACCGGGTGAACGCGAGCCGGTCGGCGTCCTTGACGAACACCATG
>JAYUYE010000086.1:0-5563 GCA_043752985.1 Myxococcales bacterium | reverse complement strand
TAGACGTCGTCGGCGACAAGACCGGGCAGGGCCACACCAACGAGGCGCTCGCCGATGCGCGCCGGGTCATGACGATCTGGCGCGACCAGCTCTCGAGCAGCAAGGGCCCGTTTCTGTTCGGCGGGTTCTCGATCGCCGATGCGATGTTCGCGCCCGTCACCACCCGGTTCACGACCTACGGGGTCGACCTCGATGCGACGTGTCGCGCGTACGTCGAGACCGTGCAGGCGCTGCCGGCGTTCCTCGACTGGAAGCGCGACGCGGCGGCCGAGCCGGCCACTCGCCCGTGACCGGAAGAGTCTTCCAGCTCAATCGCTCGAGTGGTGGTGTCCCCAAGCTCCCGCTCCGCGAGGTGGCGATCGGATCGCTCGGCCTCGACGGCGACGTCCAGAAGCACATCAAGTTTCACGGCGGTCCGGAGCGCGCCGTCTGCGTCTACTCCCTCGAGCTGATCCAGGCGCTCCAGGCGGAAGGGCATCCGATCTATCCAGGCTCGACCGGCGAGAATGTCACCGTGAGCGGGATCGAGTGGGCCGCGGTGGTTCCCGGGTCGCGGTTCGAGCTCGGCCCCGAAGTGATCATCGAGGTCACGCGCTACACCGAGCCGTGCAAGCAGATCGCCGGGTCGTTCGTTGACCGGACGTTCCGCCGGATCGATCAGACACGCCAGGCGGGCTGGTCGCGTGTGTACGCCCGCGTGATCCGCACGGGACTCGTCGGCATCGGGCAGCCCGCGCGGCTCGTTCAGTAGCAGCCCTCGGCGCCGCTCTCGCGGCCACCGATGTCAGGCGCGGTCGGGACGAAGTTCCCCGCCTCGCGGCCGTTGAGGTCGTGCGGCTGGGATCCGGCGGTCACGAGGTCGCCGTCGACGACATCGGCGGCGTCGATCAGCGTCGGTTCCGCGATGCAGAAGAAGTTCTCGGCACCGAAGGTCGTGCTCGTGTACGCAGGAGCGACGCTGTACTCGAAGAAGCTGGCTTGGCCGCCCACGGGCGCCTGGAGCAAGCAGGTACACGCTGGGCAACCGGCGCCCGCGCAGACCGCGCCATTGGCGGTCTGGTCGTTCCCGTAGAGCCCCCCGGCCAGCGACAGCTCGCACGACGTGCTGAACGTCAGCGCCGCCATGTTGCCCGCCCGCAGCGCGGCGCCCGTATTCGACGACAGGATGTTGTTGCGAATGCACAGGGTCGTCGCGGTGGTCGAGTTGCCGCCCGCGGTCGGAGTGAACGCCATCGCGTCGCCCCCGTTGCCCGAGATCGTGTTGTGATCGATCAGCAGGTCATCGGCATCGAGAACGCGGATCCCGTCGTGCGCGGTCTGGACGAGCACGTTGGAGACGATCCGGTTCCGGTCGGCATTGTTGCCGCTCACCATGATCGCGGCCGCGTTGGAGACGGTCGGCGCGGCGGTACCACCGCGGATCACGTTGTTGTTCACCGTGTTGTCGGAACCCGTGATCAGAATTCCGGTGCGCTCGTAGCTGGCGATCGTGGAGTTGCGAACGATGTTGGCGTTGCCGGACAGCGAGAACATCACCGAGCCGTCATCGACGTTCGCGACCGAGATGCCATCGAAGATGTTGCTGTTGCCCGTGACGTCGAACAGCGTGCGGTTGGTGTCGATGAACGGCAGGCCGTCGTTCACGGTGACGACGGTCCCCGCACACGCTCGCATCTGGAGTGCGTTGTTGCCGCTGACGTTCACCGGATCGCCGGCAACCGTGAAGCTGGCATTGAGCAGGATGAAGTCGCGGGCGGTCACACTCGAGTTTGCGGTCGTGATCGCGTTGTTCATCGAGGTCTCCGAACCGACGAGGACACACGTCGAGCCAAGGATGGCGGGATCCGAGCCGCAGTACTGCTCGAGGCAGTTGGGCTGCGCGTCGAGATCGGTGTCGATGCACGACGTGCCGCACAGCGCCGTGCACGCGTTGCAGTCCTCGCCGACGTCCTTGCAGCCATCGAGGTCGACGTCGGTCGTCGCATCCGAGATCCAGTTGATCACGCCGATCGGGCAGGTGTCGGCGGTGTCGGGCCGCTGATCGTTGTCGTCATCGGTGTCACCGGCGTCGCACTGGCCGTCGGCATCGGTGTCGGTGCCATCACCGGCCGGCAGGTTGTCCGCGAGTGGGCCGAAGTCGTCGCTGCCGACCACGCAGTCGTCGCAGGTGTCGACGTCGGAGTCGCCGCAGATGTCCGGGCTGAGCGCAGACGGATCCGCGAGGTCGACGACGCCGTCGTTGTCGTCGTCCGCGTCCCCGAAGTTGCAGGCGCCGTCGCTATCCGTGTCGAGCCCGTCGGCCATGGTGAAGTTGTCGGGCAGGGGGCCGAAGCGATCGTCGCCGATCGCGCAGTCGTCGCACTGATCGGCATCGACGTCTGCGCACCGCATCGGGTCGAGCGGTGCCGTATCGACGCCGTCGCCGACCGCGTCGTTGTCGTCATCAGGGTCGCCCGCATTGCACGCGAGGTCCGCGTCGGTGTCGACGCCATCGGCAGCGGGGAAGCTATCCGCGAGCGGACCGAAACCGTCGGCGCCGACTGCACAGTCATCGCACGTGTCGAGGTCGCTGTCGCCGCACAGCATCGGGTTCGTCGGAGCGATGTCGAGCGCATCGGCGAGCCCGTCATTGTCATCGTCGCTGTCGCCGGTGTTGCACCGGCCGTCGCTGTCGGTATCGACGCCGTCGAACGCGGGCCGGTTGTCGGCGAGGGGGCCGAAGTTGTCGGTACCGATCGCGCAATCGTCGCAGCCATCCGCATCCGAGTCCGCGCAGAGGTCGGGATTGGTGGTCACGGTGTCGCTGGCATCGACCACACCGTCGTTGTCGTCGTCGAGGTCGCCCGCGTTGCACGCGCCATCGCTATCGGTGTCCAGACCGTCTCCCAGTGGGAGGCGATCGTTGAGCGGGCCGAAGTTGTCCGTGCCGACCGCGCAGTCGTCGCAGCTGTCGGTGTCGGAGTCACCACACACATCGGGGTTGACCGGCATCGGATCGAGCGCGTCGCCGAGGCCGTCGTTGTCATCATCGGCATCCTCGGTCGCGTCGCGACAGCCGTCGCTGTCGGCATCGGTGGAGGCATTCGAGACCCAGCCGCCCTCGCCGAGGGGACAGCGATCGACGGCATCGTTGCGGCCGTCATTGTCGTCATCGGGGTCGCCGGCGTTGCACGAACCATCGCTGTCCGCGTCGGGACCATCATTGCTCGGGGTGCGGTCGACCAGCGGACCGAGGTCGTCGGTGCCGATCGTGCAGTCATCGCAGGTGTCGGTGTCACCGTCGCCGCAGAGATCAGGATTGAGCGGCGACGGATCGAGGGTGTCGATCTGACCGTCCGCGTCGTCGTCGCCGTCGCACTCGTTGCCCATGCCGTCGTTGTCGCGATCGAGCTGGCTCGTGTTCGCGGCGAACTTGCAATTGTCGAGATCGCCGCAGATCGTGTCGCTGTCGCCGTCGTTCTCGGCATCGTTCGGGCAGATGTCACACGCGTCACCGCGCAGATCGTTGTCGGTGTCGGTCTGGTTGCGGTTCGCCGCGTTGATGCAATTATCCGAGGCGTCGCAGACGCCATCGACGTCGGCGTCCGCACCGGTGCACTCCGTCGCGCAGAATCCGGTGGTGCACGAGAAGCCGAGGTCACACTGCGACGAGGTGGTGCACGCGGTCGCGACGCATCCACCGACCTCACACTCGTACTGATAGCCGGGGCCGCAATCCGCGACCGCGGTACACGTCTCTTGCGCGCACAGACTCTCGCGACACGACTCGTCGGGCCGGCACTCGACGTCGGACTGACAGCGTCGATCGTCGAACTTGCCGGTATCGAACGAGCACGCCGACAGCCACATCGCGACCAAACAAACGATGCGGGTCACCATCGGACCACCGCCTGGGCCGACGTCGGTGTGATGCGCAGCTGAGCTCGCGCGTCCTGGGGGCGTTCGAGGTTGCCCGGATCGAGGACGAACACGAGCACCGACGTTGCGAGCAGGGCGCCGCCGCCGATCAGCAGCACATTGCTGAACATCGCCGAGCGCTCACCACGATCACGGTCGCTGCGACAGGCGGCGAGCTCGCTCTGCGTGAGCAGCTCCGCCGGGTCGCCGCAGTTGGCGTTGTCGAACGCGCTCTGAGCATCGCGTGCGCGGACCCCGAAGACCCCGCCACCGACCATCGCGACGGCGCCGACGCCCGCGGCGACGTACGCCCAGTTCCGCGCGGGATGCTTGTTGTACAGCTCGCGATCCGAGGCAATTCGCGCTGCCTGCGTGCGCTCTGCCTCTGCCTTCGCCTCGGCTTCCTTCGCGCGTCGTATTGCCTCGGCCTTCTGCTTCTCGGCCGCAGCGCGCTCGGCGTCGAGTCGCGCATGCTCCATCGCCGCCGCGGTCTTCTGCTCGGCGTCGAGGACCGCGCGTGACTCCGTGATCAGTGACTCGACGAGCGCCTTGTTCTGCGCGTCCGGAACGCCGACCAGATATGACTGGTACATCGTCACGGCATCGGCGTGCTGCCCGAGCTTGCGATGGCACTGCGCGATGTTGAACAGGAATGCGGGCAGCGGCATCGCGCGATACGCGCGCCGATACAGCTCGAGCGCCTGCACGAGCTCGCCGAGGTTGTAGTGCTCGTTGCCCTTTGCGAACAACGCCTTCGCGCGCTCGACTGGAGCCTCGGCGACGAACTTTTTGAGCGCCGGTCCGAGCTCCTTCAGCAGCTTGGCGGCGGGAAGCGTGATCTGACGCCGTGACAGGAGATCCTTGCCGCCAACGTCGACGAGGACCACGTCGAGAACAACGCCTTCGGCGGTCGTGCGACCCACGCTGACCGCCAGCACCCGGCGCGCGGTCAGCTCGGTGCCGACCGCGGCGAGGCAGCTCGCATCGACCGCGCACGCGGCATCGATCGGCTTCGCGTTACGCGGTGCAACCTCGCCCTTCTCGAGCACCTTCTGCACCTCCGCCACGCTGATGCGCGGTGCGGAAGGGACCGGTCCGAGGACCACGATCTCCGTCTCTGCGTCCGCGCGGCGAGGCGCAGTGAGCGCGCCGGCGATCACGATCATCGACACGAGCATCCTGGTCGGCATCAATCCTCGTCAGTTCGCGAACGGGTCCATCACGCCTTCGCGCTGAACCTGTTTGGGCTTGGCCCCTTCCCCTTCCGGCTTCTTCCGGACGGTGGCCTTGGCCGGTTGCTTCGATACGACCGCGGACACTCGCGGCATCGCGACCTCGACGGTTCGCGATCCGGTGAGCGTCACCTCGACGTCGACATCCTCGTGGCCGGGACGCTCGAACCGAACCAGGCCCGGCGTGACGGATCGCGCGAGCGGGGCCGAGAACGGCGTCTTGCCGAGCGGCACGGTCTCGCCTGCGCGCGTGACGAGGGCTCCCGGTGGCGTGGACACGAACTCGATGGTCACCGATTGCGGCTCGGCCTGAGCGTTCGCTGGGGTAGCGGTGGGTGGCGCCGGGTCGGGGAGCGCCACCGGGGGCGACCGAACGACCGGGGCGACGGTCGACGTCGCATCGGCCAGGTACCGCGGGACCAGAACGGCTGCGG
>JAYUYE010000085.1:0-2148 GCA_043752985.1 Myxococcales bacterium | reverse complement strand
GCGCCCGTCGTGCAGATGACGAGGTTGCGCTCCATGATCCCGCGCTTGCCGCCGCTCTTGAAGAACGCACCGTACGAGACGTAGTCGCTCATCCCCTTCTCGAAGTCGTGGATGTAGTTGCGACGGACAATCCAGTCATCACCGGTGTCGATGTTGAGCTTCGTAGTCGGGTTCGACGTCATCCGCGGGCGCGTGTCGGAGAGCTCGTTGCCTTCGATGAGGCCGTTGTTCGGGGTCACGTAGCCCGCGCCGATCATCGAGGCGTTGACCTTGAGCTGCGCGTTGAAGTCCGTGACCTTCGAGCCGCGGAGGACGAAGTAGTGCGCCGCGCCGGTGACGTGGAAGGCGTGCTCACACGTGGTGTCGGACGGGCAGACGCCCTTGATGTCGAGCTCCTCGAACGTCCAGTACGCGCCGGTGACCTTGAAGCCCTCCGCGCCATTGAACTCGATCTTCGCCATCTGGCGATTGGCTGCGCGCACGATGATCGGCGCGGCGGATGTTCCGACCGCACTGCAGGTGACGCCGGTCAGCGCGTAGGTTCCGTCGGCGAGAACAATCTCGTCCCCGGCAGCGGCCGCACCGATCGCGGCGGTCAGCTCGGCCGGCGTGGCGACCGGTACGACGCGTGCCTGAGCGGTGGCGCCGAACAAAAGCGATGCGAGCGCGTAGCGGTGGAACCCCATGCCGCAGTGTAACCGAGCCCGCCTAGCGATTGCAGGCAGGCAACGTCTGCGATCCGCACGTGGGTGCAGGTTCACCTGTGACGACCGCCTCGATCCAGGCGACCACGTCCTCGATCCTGCGCTCGAGCACCGTGTCGTGAGTCGCGGTCGAGTCGCTGCAGATCGTCGGCTCGACGCCCTCGGCGCGTAGCTTCGCGACGTCGCACGCTGCCTCGCCGGCTGCCGGCATCACCTGATCGGCGAGGCCCTGAACGATCAGCACGCGCGCGCCGGCGGGATCCGCGGTGACGAAGTCGCCGGTCATCCACTGGTGGAATGCGGCGCCGGTACCGGTGCAGCCAGGCGTGCCGTCGATGCACGCGAGCACCTGACTGCGAAACGCCACGTCGACAAGATCGCGTAGTCGCGGCTGCCAGACGTCGAGCGAGCCGCCGAGCTGCACCGTGCACAGCGACTCGATCGCGCCGATGATCGAGTCGCGCTCCGCGGCCGGGAAGGCGTCGCCGCCGTGCGTCTCGCCGAGCCGGTTGACGAGGAACCCGTAGTGGCGAAGCACGGTGACCGTGCCTTCCGCGAGGCCGCTAGCCGCGGTGAACCGATCGGGATTGCGCAGCACGCCTTCGTAGCCGAACGAGCGCAGAGAGATCGGCCACTGCGGAGCGAGCGCCGCGATCGCGCGCAGCGTGCGCTTGCCGGTCGTCGCGTACTCGAGCGCCTGCGTCGACAGCACCACGCCACCACCCTGGCTGTAGCCCACCGCAGCGACAGGATCTCCGACGACGTTGCCTGGGACAAGTGCTTGAAGCGCGCGCGCGCCGTCGAACAGCTGGGTCACCGCCTCGTGGTTGTCGAGGTACGCGTGAATGCCTTCGTTGCCGAGGCCCGCGAAGTCGGGCGTGATCGTCACGAAGCCACGCGCCGCGAACGGCAGTGCGAGGTTGGGCTCGGGACGCGGCTTCTTCGACGGTGCGCAGGCATCCGCAATGCCCGACGTCGGCCGACCGATCAGCACGATCGGAGCGGGCAGCGCCCGCGGCGTGTGCGGCAGGTAGACGGTCGCCGTGCTGACCGCCGGTGTGCCGTCACTGCGGATCGTTCGGTACGCGATCTTGACGACGCGCACTCCGGTCTGCGCGGTGACACCTTCGGCGCCCTCGGAGGTCATCTCGCTCTGGACCTCGACCGTCGCGAGGTCGTCACCGAGGGAGCACTTCACGATCGAGCCGCGCGCACCGTTCGCGAGACCCTGGGTCGTGTAGATCGCCGTGCCGCTATCCGTACACGGCGGGTGCGCCGACCACGTCCCGATCGGGGCGTCGCCGGCGCCATCGGCGCTCGCGTCGGGGCGCGGATCGTCGTCGCCGGTTCCTGGCTGCGTCGAACCCGCGCACGCACCGATGACAAAGGCGGCGATCGTTCCCACCGCCCTGACGGAGCTGAAAGTCACGCTTCCTACGTACAA
>JAYUYE010000084.1:0-5570 GCA_043752985.1 Myxococcales bacterium | reverse complement strand
TAGGCGACGACACCGGCCCGGGCGACGTCGTTCCAGACCGGCCGCGACGTGCGAAGGCCGTTCGCGTTCTCTCGTCGCAACCGACCCGGCACTGGACTCGCGTCGTGTCACTTCTTGGCGCGAGACTTCGGCTTGCGCGGCTTCTCCCCGCGACCCATGCCGGCCGTCTCGCCGCCGCTCTCGGTATGCGTGACCTGCTCGCCGCCCGCGGTCTTCTGAAGATCGCCCGACGTCGCGTCGGTTTCCTCGTTCGCTTCACCCGACTGGCCTTCGGCAGTCGCAGACTTCTGGCCCTCGATGTCCTGGTCCTCCTGGCCCGGCTTCCCGAGATCCAGCGGATCGGCATCGTCGTTACGCGCCTTGCCGAACCGATTGTCGCCGCGCTCGTCCGCGACTTTCCATGCCTCGCCACCATAGCGGGGTCCACCTTCCTCGCGCCGTTCGTCGCGCGCGCGCTCACTGCCAGTGGGCTGTTCAACCTCGCCTTGCTCGTGCTTGCGACCGATCTCGTCCGAATCGTTGGGCTTGCGTTGCATTTTCATGCCTCCACTGCCAGGCGAAGCAAGGGACGTGCCCCCGATCACTTACGAGATTCACCGTCGAGGAATCTCGTCACGCCATCGCCGCTGACACCGTGACCAACGCGAGTCCGCGCGCTCGCAATGCGGGTACCAGAAGCCGCACCGCTTCGATCGTGACCTCGCCGCCCTCACGCGCTTCGTGCATCAGGATGATGCTGCCGGGCCGCGCACGGGCGAGCACACGCTCGACGATCTCGAGCGCTGACGTGCCCTTCCAGTCGTAGCTGTTGACGTCCCACAACACGAGGCGCTTCGCGAGCCGGCGGAACGCGCGCACGGTCCACGGCGATCGGCCCCCCCACGGCGGGCGCGCGAGCACGGGAACGACGCCCGTTGCACGCTCGACCGCTCGATCCGTCGCATTCAGCTCGCGCTCGACACTGCGCGACCGCGCGAGCGGAAGGTAGCGATGGCAGTACGTGTGATTGCCGAGCTCGTGCCCCTCGCGCGCGATCCGCCGCACCAGGTCGGCGTTCGCATCGACCACGTCGCCAAGAACGAAGAACGTCGCCGGTGCATCGAGCTCCGCGAGTGCATCGAGCAGCGCAGGCGTCCGGATCGGATCTGGCCCGTCGTCGAACGTCAGCGCGACGACCTGACGGTCGCGCGGTGCGTGGCGCACCGTCCGCATGACCCAGTCGATCGGCCCACTGTATCCGCCGTAACACAGCAGGTAGAGAGCCACGAGCAGAGCTACGACCCCGAAAACCGCGAGGACTGGGACCATGACCTCCAAGGATGCGAGCGCGATGCCGGGTGTCAGCTGGCACGGTACGGCAGCCTCGGGCGAGGTTCAGCAGATCACATGTAGCGGACAGCGAGGGTCGCCGCGAGCGCGAGAGCGGCGGGCAGCGCCTGCACGAACAAGATCTGCTTTGCGGCCGTAGCGGCGCCGTAGATGCCGGCGATCACCACGCACACGAGGAAGAAGACGCGAACCTGGTACGCCACCGGACCGTCGGCAACGAACGACCACACCAGGCCCGCGGCGAGAAAGCCGTTGTACAGGCCCTGGTTCTTCGCGAGCGATGCCGTGGTCAGCATCTCCTCGCGGGTGCGCTTGAACGTCTTGATCCCGAACGGCGTCGTCCACAAGAACATCTCGAGAACGAGGAAGTAGACGTGCAGGAAGGCGACAAGGCCAGTGAGCACGTGGGCCGCGGCGATCATGCGACATCATCGCATCGCGCTACGGATCTCCGCCATTGCTTGGGCGTGCATGCGTTCGATCCGGAAGCCGGGAACGGCAACGCTCAGCGGTACGGCGTACCATCCTGGCGTGGGCTTTGGCATCGATCGACGCGCTCGCTCGCGCAAGGCGAAGGCAGGACTGCGAGCGCTCATCGGTCGCGCACCCGACGCGCGCGAGGTCGGCGATCGATTGAAGCTGATCGCGAGGCGGATGCTCAAGAGCGCCGTCACCGATGCATCGGCGAAGCGGATCACTCTCGATCTTCATCCCGCCGCATCGCCGGTGCGAATCGTGGTGCTGCCCGACGGTGATCTCGAGGTCCGCGGCGAGACCAGTGGTCTCGGCCCGGGCTATCACGCCCACGTCATCTTGCGGCTCGCGCCGATCCTCGACGAGCTCGACTACGTGTGGGACGGGGCCGAGCCCGATCCGCGGGCCGCGATGACCGCGTGGTTCGCCTCGGAGCTGGTACGTGGCGTGCCTCGAATCGGGATGCCAGCGGATCGCAGCTTCGTGGTCGACGCCGCCGTTCAGACCGCACTTGGTCCACGCGATCGCGCCTGGTGCGATGCCGCGGTTGCCGATCCGCTGCGCGCCGCGGATGCGTTCCCGTGGTGGAGCACCGAGGCTGGCGAGCGCGAGCGGTCGCGCGCGCTGTGCGCGATGTGGCACGAGGTCGCGTGGCGCGAACCGATCGACACCGAGGAACGCGCCGCGATGGAGCAGGTCGACGCCGACCTTCGCGCCGCTCGCAAGCTGAACCCTGGGCTCGAGCTGCCGTGGGCAGCGTGGGCGGAGCTCCTCGACTGGCTGGGCGAGGACGAACCACGGATCGCGGAGCTGCGCGCACGCGCGACACCGGGTGAACCGCTGATTGGCTACCGGCGCTATCCCATGGACGTCGAGCTGTCCGGAGGCTGGTCGCTCGAGCTGCCGGGTGCGTTCGTCGGCGCCTGGGAAGATGAAGGTGCGCGGTACTGGGCGACCGATGGCGAGCGCGCGATCGAGTTCACCAGTCTGTGCGCGAACACCGAGCAGACGTCGCAGCAGCTGCTCGACATCGCGCCGGAGACGCACGTCGTGCTCGAGCGCGTGGCCGAGGAGACGCGCTGCGGCCGCGCCGAAGCGTACGAGGAGGGAGACGTGCACGTCGTTCATGGCCTGATGACCGCCGCGCCGGAGATCGCGATTCTGACGTGCAAGGGCAAACGTGCCGACGAGCCGTGGGCGCTCGCGGCGTGGCGCAGCCTGCGCAACGGCTGATCACTTCTTGTTGAACGTCGCGGTGTGGACTGACAGCGAGAGCGGATTGCGAAGCATCGGCGACGCGTCCCAGATCGCGTCCTCGATGCAGGCGGTCAGCTTGCGCAAGCGGCTGGGGTGAGTCTCGGTGCTGGTCTCGATCGCGACCGAAACGTCGACGATCTCGAGCAGCGTCATCTCGATCGTGACCCGCGCGGTTTCGCGCTCGAGCTGGCACGCAGCCACCGCAGGTGCGAGCTGCGCGGTCAGGTCGTCGGGCTCGCGTTGCAGTCCCCCGATCGCGCCAATGCCGCTCGATGGCTGGGACGAGAACGATCCTCCGCCGCAGCAGCTCATGCCACGCAGACCGAACCCGACTCCGTCGAAGTAGAGACCGGGACCGCCCCACTCGGTGTACAGCGACCACTGCTGATTCACACCGCGCGCCATCAGCTCGATGCGTTGCACGAGCTCCCCGCCGAGCGGATTCGCGACCGACAGCTCGCGCGCGACCTCGAGCCCATGTGCGGGATCGGGTCGCAGTACACGCGCAACACGCGTGCCCCACACCAGACCCGCGATCGCGATCGGACCCGAGGTCACGTTCCCCTGACCCCACCACGTGCACGAGTCACCCTCGCCGAGGTCGGCGCCACCAGCCGCTCCGCAGGTGGTGCCGATGGAGCCCTGGAACTCCGACCAGCCGGGCGCGGTGACCACGACCTGATCGACCGAGATCGGGCGGATGAGCATCGTCGCGTCGATCGGGCCGTCGCGTCCCTTACCAGCTCGCACGCCGATGCCATCCGTGGCGACCGCGAGCGCACCGAGATCGACGGTGTCGTCGCGAATCACACCCTCGCCGCCGCCGGCCGTCGAGACCACATGAACGAGCGTGCCCGGCGGCAGGGCTCGCTTGAGAGTCGCGGGCTGGATGTCGCGCACGCGCGAGGACAAAAGGTCGTCGGTGATCAGCACCACGCGGTGCGTGGCCTCGAGCTGCGCGAGCCAGGTCCCGGCCGCTTCGAGCCCGACGTCGAGGTTCGAGCCGTTGCGCGGCGCGAGCGCACGCAGCTCGCGGTCCACGCGCGCCACCGCTCGCGACGCTACGCTCCAGCTTGGCAGCAACGGACGTGCGCCCCGCGCGTACGCGATCACCTGCACGCGGGTGTCCTTCGCGCCGCGCAGATAGGACAGCACGAGCTCGCGCTGGGCGTCGCGTTGCGCGTTGGTCATCGAGCGCGAGGCATCGACGACCAGCACGGTTGCGAGGTCGCGCGGAATGTCGGCGAGCGTCGCCGCGAGATCGACCTCGACCCGCACGATGTGGTCTTCGCCCGTGACGAGCCGGCCGGCGAACGCGCCGATCCGATCACCGGACCGCTGGCGTGCGATCTCCGGCGCTGCAAACGAGGCCCACGTGCCATCCGCGGAGAGCGCACATGCGTCCATCATCGCGGCGCCGGGCTTCGCAACCGTGCGCAAGGTGCCGCGAGCATGGGTGGCCCAGGTCGTCGGGATCACGACATGCCGGGCATCGCGGAAGAAACAGGTCGGCATCGCGACCTCCAGATCGAGCTCGACGCGTCCTGCGCGTGGCGAGGCGATCGAGACATCCACGGCGCCGGGGCCGCCCGCGATCATGACCGCCGAGCGCTGGCCGCCGGGAGCTTGCTTCGAGACCTCGTCCTGTCCGGACGCGAGCGCGCCCCACTGCCTGGTCGCCGTCTCGGCGCGAACGAGCTCGAGTGGTCGCGTCATGCCGTCGCGGCGCACGGTCGCGCCCGTGACCAGTGCGGTGGGCGGGAGCTCGAGGTGGTCGACGAAGTTGCCGTAGCCCGCCTCGTGAATCGTGAACGCATAGCTCACCCGGAACGTCGCGACGGTTCCCGCCAGGTCGGCGCGCATCCCGGTCACTCGAGAAGTCGTGACGAGGTCGTCCGCCGTCGCCCCGGATGACACGAGGAGGACGGCGAGCGCGAGGCGACGCATGACGGGTCAGACAGCCGCGGCGGGCGATCGGTTCCCGGGATCTAGGTCGGCGGAGGCGCCGTGATCTTCGCGGGTTGGATGTCGACCGGGATGAACCGGCGGTCGACGAGGTCCGACAGGTCGATCGGCTTGCGCAGGATCCCCGCCTTGAGCGCGTACTTCATGATCTGCTGAAGATCCTCGTCGGTCGGGGTCAGGTGGCGGTAGCTCACCCGATCGAGCGGCGAGGTCAGCACGAACTCGAGAAGCTTCTGGTCCTGGCGGAAGTACGGCGCGGCCACCCGCGCGGCCGCGAGCCGATTGCGCTCGGCCCACTCGCCGCTCTCCGCGATCCCGCGCACGAGGTCGCGCACGATCTCGGGATGTTCGTTGATCAGCTCGTCCCGCACGACGAGCACGCACGACACGAACCGTGGCCAGATGTCCTTCGCGTAGTAGAGGACGCGGCCGGTCCCGTTGAGCTCGGCCTTCGCCGCGTGCGGCTCGCCGATGAAGTACGCATCGATCGCGCCGGCGGCGAGTGCGGAGGGCATGTCGGGCGGTGGCAAGTCGACGAACTCGAT
>JAYUYE010000083.1:0-2150 GCA_043752985.1 Myxococcales bacterium | reverse complement strand
CCCGGCGCGATCTCCGACGCTGTGCGCACGCGCTACCGGTGGGGTAGGTCACGTCTCGAGGCCTCCAGGGCTAGGCCTGTGGTTGACAGCACGGGATCCGGCGCGCTTACTCGGGGGGTGAGGCACCTCGTTCTGGTCGGGATCCTGGCAGGCTGCTCGGTCAGCCCCGAGTCGCCCGAGAGCTACGCGACGTTCAGCGGATCCATGGCGGTCCACTCGTCGCGCGCCACCCAGGGCGACACCTTCCACGGCGCCGCGCTTCACAAGTGGACGATCATCATGGCGACGGCCGAAGGCTGCGGCGCCGACGTCCAAGCGTCGATCGAGATCAACACGCTGTCCGGCGTGACCGACATCCCGATCGGTACGGTCCCGCTGCGCACCGACCTCGACACGATCGCGGCACTGCCCTCGGCGTACCTGACCTATGCGGCGGCGCAGGCGACCGGCGGTAGCATCACGATCGATTCGAATAACGGCGGCTTCGTCGTCGGCTCGTTCACGGCGCAGACCGCCGCGGGCGACCTCACCGGCACGTTCGGCGCGCCAGTCTGCAACTGAACGACACGTTCGCCGCGTCAGCTCGACGTTGGCTCGCCGTCGACCTTGCCCTTGGTCTGTACCTCGCGGAGGAACTGTTCCTCCGTCGCGCTGAGCGGCCGGCCCTTGAGGCGCTCGAGCTCGTCGCGCGACAGGCCGCCGAGCTTCTGGCGGTGGCGCGACATCGTGACGTGTGCCCGTGCCATCGACGCGAGCACGTCCTCGAACGTCTCGAACGTCACCGGTGATCGCTCGGGATGCGCGCGCACGAGCTCGGTGATCCGCTGCTGATGGCGATCGATGACCTCGCCGACCGGCGTGAGGAGCGGAAGCCGCTCGACCTTGGCCTCGGGCGGCGGCTCGAGACGATCGACGCCGTGCGTGTTGCTGGTGACGAGGAACGTTCCCTGGATCTCGCTGACGAGCTCGATCACGCGCAGGTGGCGCGGGAACAGTTGCACCAGCTGCAGCATCGAGATCACGACGCCGCGCGGGTGCAGGTGGTACGCCGAGGCGCGGATCATTCCGCCCGCATCGGTGAACAGCCGGAGGAATGTCCGGTTCTGCGGATAGATCCGGGTCAGCGTCAGGTCCTCGACGTCGGCGAGCCAGCGATACGCGCGGTGCTCGAGCTCGCGGCGCGCCCGATCATAAAACTCCAGATCGGCCTCGGGAAACGCGGCCGGTGTCACGCGCACGAGCTCGTGCGGCTCGCCGTAGACCGCGTCGAGCCGCGCGCGCAGTTGAGCCCCGCCGAACCCGGTCGGCCTCCGGAGACCGAGGGCGACCGCGACGACGAGCCAGAGGCCCATCATGAGGAAGAACACTTCCACGCGCCCATTGTGCCCTGGGCCGCGCTCGCGCGCACTAGCCTCGCGCCGTGAGCTGACCGATCGCCCGGGTAGATGTCACCGCAGCGCGCTCCCGGATCGCGCCGTACCAATCACCTCCCAACAAATGCGTTCAAGGCGCGCAACACGCTGTCGTTCGCTCTAGCGCCGCACGGCGTCGAGGACCTTGTCGCGCACGAGGCGCCTCACGGTGCGGCGCATCGCGGCGAGCTCCTCGTCCGCAAACCTGCGATCGGCGATCGGTGGCTCGGCGCGCTTCGTCTTGTTCATGATCGAGATCGCGTGCGTCGAGTGCGGTAGCCCGAACACGTGACCGAGCTCGTGCGCGAGGACGATATCGCGCGCGGTTGCCGCGAGGATGACGAACTTGCGCGTGCCGGCGCGCCAGGTAACGCCGTAGACCGGTGCGTCGTCGTCGATGTTGTCGAGCTGCCCTGCGACGAACACGTGGATCACGCGACCAGTGACGAGCGGTGCAAGCGCGCTGCGATCGGCACGCGTGCGCAGGTGGGCGGCGGTCGCCGGTAGATCGCTGGTCGCGACGACATGGAACCCGATGTCGAGCGCGGCGAACTGGTGGTTCGCCATCGCGACCTGCGCGGCGACCCACTCCGGCGTGACAATCTGCCCGTCCGCGCCCGGCGCGATGTGAACCTCGAGGCCAAAGGTTGTCGCGGGCGCGTCGGCCTGCGCGAGCGCCACGCACAGCACGAGCAGGAGCAGCGGACGCACGCAGCGAGGCTAGCCGATCAGGCGCAT
>JAYUYE010000082.1:0-2150 GCA_043752985.1 Myxococcales bacterium | reverse complement strand
GGCCGCTCCTTCGCGAGCTCGCGCAGCTTCTCCACGAGCGCGCGTGGCTCCTTCTTCGTCGACGTAGCGATAGCTCGCCCGCGACACGCCGACCGCGCGGCATGCGCGCCGCTCGCTCATCTTCATCGCCTTTTGCACGAAGCCCACGACCTGGCGGCGGATCGAGGGCGTCACCATTTTTTTGCGACGACCATCCGTAGCGCTTCGTTGTCGAGGAGCTGCTCGGCCAGCAGCTTCTTGAGCCGGGCATTCTCGTCCTCGAGTGCGCGCAGCCGTTTGGCCTCGTTGACCTCCATGCCGCCGAACTTCTGCCGCCAGCGGTAGAACGTCTTCTCGGTCACGCCGAGGCGGCGCGCGACATCGGGAAGCTTGGACCCGCCATCGACCTCACGAATGGCGCGGATGATCTGCTCGTCGGTGAACTGGCTCTTGCGTGGCATCGTCCGTCTCCTGAGTGAAGATCGGACACAACGCGTGGTCTAGTTTTTGGGGAGCACGTCCGATGCTCCACGAGCTCGGCTGCTACGTCGACCTGACGTTCCCTTCCGCTCCTGGCTCCTGATCCGTGTCAGCCCGACAAGGTGAACCAGATCTACTGGCCGACCGGCGATCTCACGAAGCGCCGCTGCTACGAGCATGGCGAGCGCGCGAAGGTTGGCGCCCACCACGAGGATCGATTGCTGATGATCACCGGCCCGCTCGCGATCGCGCGCAAAGGGTCGTCCGGCATCCGGATCGAGAACGGCGCGATCACCGGTGACGATCCGCCGAATGCAGCTCAAACCCTGTCGTAGCCGGTGAGTGCCGCTGCTGACACCGCGGCGAGCGCTTCCATCTCGACGATGATCTACCTGCGACCAAAGTCGGGGCCCACGAGGCGGAGCAACGCGCGATCCGAGATGTGTTCGCGCCGAAGCTCTCAAGTCAGGAGGTGCTGACGTTTTCTGAATGGTTCAAAGGCAGGTTCTGGAAGGAGTGGGTGGTGGGCCGCTGTAACAAGCCCACCGAGGTGCGCTCGAAGAACATCATCTTCGACAACCACCTCGAGCCGCGGTTCGGTCTCATGCCGCTCGACAAGATCACGACGTCGGAGGTCGCAAGCTTTCGTGCCGATCTCGTCGCGATCCCACTGTCGAAGAAACGCATCAACAACATCCTCGCGGTTCTGTCGAAGCCGATGAAGTACGCGGTCGACTGCGAGCTGATCGCGAAGGCGCCGAAGATCGGCATGTTCAGGGTGGAGCGGCCGGAGATCGAGGCATGGGACTTCGAGCAGTACGCGCGTGTGCTGACCTCTGCGAAGGCAGAGGGTGACGAGTGGTACGTCGGCGCGTGCCTCGCTGGCGAAGCGGGGCTCCGGGTGGGCGAGGTGAAGGCGCTTCGCTGGCGCGAGGACGTCGACATGATCGCCAGGACGATCACGGTGAACCAGCAGACGTGTAATGGCGACACGACGACACCCAAGGGACGTACCCGGCGGATGATGCCGATGACGACCGCGCTGTTCGAGGCCCTGAAACGGATGTCCGTCATCCGCGAAGGCTTTGTCGTGCGGAACCTCGACGGCACGCAGAAGTCCGATGGTGAGGCGGCCCATGCGCTCTCGCGGATCTGCCGCCGGGCGGGGTTGCCCGTCCGCTACTGGCACACGCTACGGCATTCGTTCGGAACCCACGCCGCCCTGTTCGGCGTGAACCCGTGGCGGCTGCAGACGTGGATGGGCCACAAGCGGATCGACGAGACGATGCTGTACGTGCACGTCGCCGAAGCGCACGCACGCGGGCTTCCAGAACCCGTCCGTGAGGCCGGGCTTGGAGAAATGGATGCGGACCGACGCATCCTGAAGATGCTCGGTGCGCGTGGCAGCCACGTGGCAGCGGCTGTGATCGCTCCGAGGAAGAGCGCAGCCGCTACAGCTGTCTAAGTCGTGCGCGAAGGGGGACTCGAACCCCCACACGGTTAAGTACTAGCACCTCAAGCTAGCGCGTCTACCAATTCCGCCATCCGCGCATTCAGTTGTAAAAAAACGGAGGTAACAGGTAGCGCCGTGAGTCGTCGCTGTCAAGCGCTGCTGCCTGGTGCATAGTGCCGGATTCGTGGCGTACTCGCCGAGTCAACCCAGCCCGGCGGCCCCGCTGTCCCGCGCCACG
>JAYUYE010000081.1:0-5574 GCA_043752985.1 Myxococcales bacterium | reverse complement strand
TCCGTTTCGGCGTGCCGCGGCTGCGAACCTCCCGATGCTGATGACCGCGCACGTCGTGTTCGCCGCGCTCGACCCGACGCGGCCGGCAACGCTCTCCGAACAGGTCGTGACCGGTCTTCTGCGCACCAAGCTCGACTACCGCGGCGTGATCGTCAGCGACGACCTCGACATGAACGCGATCGCGTCCCACATGGGCGCCGATGTCGCGGCGGTCGCGGCGATCCGCGCGGGATGCGATGCGCTGTTGCTATGCCGCAACGAGCAGCATCAGGCGCAAGCAGAAGCCGCACTGGTCCGCGAGGCCGAGCGTGACAGCGAATTTCGTCGCCTCGTCGGCCAGGCCGCCCAGCGGATCCGCGACATGAAGCGCGCGCACGCCGCGAACCAGGCGAACCGACCGGCGCCCGGGCGCGAGATCATCGGGAGCTTCGAGCACCGACGGCTCGCCGATCGCCTCGCCGGCCGGGCGTGAGCCCTCCGGTAGGCGCCGTGTACGGAAGTAGGCCGATCCATGCCCGGTGCTACATCCGTGATCAATGGCACGCACATCCGGTCGCACCCCTCGTAGCAACACCGGCGGCGGTTCCACACAGATCGGGACCGGCGGCGAGACGCACCAGCAGGCCACCGATCAGGTCCTGACGACGAACCAGGGCGTTCCGATCAGCGATGACCAGAACTCGCTGAAGATCGGCGCCCGCGGCCCGTCGCTGCTCGAGGACTTTCACTTCCTCGAGAAGATCACCCACTTCGATCACGAGCGCATCCCCGAGCGGATCGTCCACGCGCGCGGCTCCGCGGCCCACGGCTTCTTCGAGCCGTACCCGAACGCCTCCCGGTATTCGCGCGCGGCGTTCCTCGCCGACCCGAGCGTTCGCACGCCCGTGTTCACCCGGTTCTCGACGGTGGCCGGCGGCGCTGGCTCGGTCGATCTTCCGCGCGATGTCCGCGGCTTCGCCGTGAAGTTTTACACGCAGGAAGGCAACTTCGACCTCGTCGGCAACAACATCCCTGTCTTCTTCATCCAGGACGCGCTCAAGTTCCCCGATTTCGTCCACTCCGTGAAGATGGAGCCCGATCGTGGCTTCCCTCAGAATGCGTCGGCACACGACACGTTCTGGGACTTCGTCTCGCTGATGCCCGAGTCGATGCACATGCTCATGTGGGCGATGTCCGATCGCGGCATTCCGCGCTCGTACCGGATGATCGAGGGCTTCGGCGTGCACACGTTCCGTCTCGTCGACGGCGCGGGCAAGGCGACGTTCGCGAAGTTCCACTGGCGCCCCACGCTGCAGACCCAGTCGGTCACGTGGGATGAGGCCGTCAAGATCAACGGCGCCGACCAGGACTTCCATCGCCGTGATCTGTTCACGGCGATCGAGGCCGGCGCGTTCCCGGCGTGGGAGCTCTCGATCCAGGTCATCCCCGACGATCGAGTTGGCGAGTTCGAGTTCGACATCCTCGACGCAACGAAGGTGATCCCCGAGGAGCAGTTCCCACTCGAGGCGATCGGCAAGATGACGCTCGATCGCTGGCCCGACAACTTCTTCGCCGAGACCGAACAGTCCGCATTCCATCCGGGTCACATGGTTCCCGGCATCGACTTCTCCGACGATCCGCTCCTCCAGGGCCGGATCTTCTCGTACACGGACACCCAGCTGCTCCGCCTCGGTGGTCCGAACTTCCACGAGATTCCGATCAACGCGCCGAAGTGCCCGATGCGCAACTGGCAGCGCGACGGCCACAAGCGCCACGAGATCAACACCGGGCGCGTCAACTACGAGCCGAACAGCCTTGCACCGGGTGGCCCGCGCGAGACCGCCGCCGGTTTCCAGACGCACCCCGCGTTCGACACGACCTGCGCCGCCAAGGTCCGCGTGCGCTCCGAGACGTTCGCCGATCACTACAGCCAGGCGCGGATGTTCTTCCGCTCGATGACCGACATCGAGCAGCGGCATATCGTCAAAGCCTTCACGTTCGAGCTGTCCAAGGTCGACACCATCGCGATCCGCACGCGGATGCTCGGCCACCTGAACATCATCGAGCCGACTCTCGGTGCGCTCGTCGCCGACGCGCTGGGGATGACCGGGCTCGCCGACAAGATCACGCCGGCGCGGGAGCCGATCGATCTGCCGCCGTCTCCGGCGCTATCGATCCTCGCGAAGTTCAAGCCGACCCTCCAGGGCCGCAAGGTCGGTTGCCTCGTCGCCGATGGCTTCGATCGTGGGCTCGTCGAGAAGCTTCGCGCAGCGGTCAACGCTGCCGGCGCGATGTTCGAGATCGTTGCTCCGAAGATCGGCGGAGCAAAGGCCGCGGACGGGACGGTGGTGCCGGCGGATCACATGGTCCCCGGCGGTCCGTCGGTGATCTTCGACGCGTGCGTGGTCGCGCCCGGCGCTGCCGGACTCCCTGATCTGCTCGGCGAAGCGTCCGCCAAGGACTGGGTGAGCGATGCATTCGCGCACTGCAAGGTGATCGGCGTCGTCGCGGCGGCCGTACCGCTGCTGAACGCGGCAGGCGTCAAGCCGGACGCCGGCGTGATCGAGCTGAATGGCAAGAACGCCGATGCGTTCGTGACCGCGGCGGCCGCAGGACGGATCTGGAGTCGCGAGCCTGCACTGCGAGGAACCGAAACGAAGGGCGGCAAGGCGGTCGTCGCGAAGTCCTCGGCGAAGGAGACCTCCGCGAAGCTGCCACCGCCCGCGCCGGCGCCTGCCAAGCCCCCGAAGACGCCCCCGACCAAGCCACCCCCGGCCTCGACCCCAGCACTCAAGAACCGCGGCATCGGCGAGAAGGTCTCGTCGAGGGGCGGCAACGTGAAGGCTCCGGTCGCAAAGCCCAAGCGCCGCTAGGACTGCGAACCCGGCGTCGCCGGTACACAGCATCTGCCAGGGTGTTCCATGTGGCGGCGGGCCGACTTGGAGGATCCTTGTCGGATGCAACGCGCCCGCGTCGTGGCTCTCGTGTTCGCCGTCGCGGCATGCGGTGATGACGGCGCCGCAGCACCCGATGCGCCGGTCGTCGACGCGCCGCAGCCCGACGCGCCCGCCGGAATCGTTCCGCGGGTCGAGCCGGGGCCGTGCCGCTACACCGTTCCGGCTCAGCTCGGACTGATCGAAGGGCAGGGCTATGCGTGCGGCGATCTGATCGTCTGGGAGAATCGCGCGACCAAGGTCCGGACGATCTCGGTCCACTACATCAAGCTCGAGAGTCCGTCCGCGTCGCCCAACGCGACGATCTATCTCGCGGGCGGCCCGGGTGGCGACGGCCAGAGCATCCTCAGCTACGCGGTCGCGCTCGGCGCGCCGTTCCTCGCCGGCCTCATGGCCGACGGCGACTTTCTCGTCATCAGCCAGCGCGGCACCGCGCGCTCCATCCCGTTCCTCGACTGCCAGTCTGCGAACTGTGAAGACTTCTCCGCAGACCACGACATCGCCGCTTACAACACGGCCGCGAATGCCGACGACGTCGACGATCTCCGCGCCGCGCTCGGCTACACCAAGCTCAACCTCTACGGCATCTCCTACGGTTCGCGCCTCGGTCTCGAGGTCTTGCGCCGCCACGGCGACAACGTCCGCGCCGCCGTGATCGAAGGCCTCGTTCCCTCCTCGATCGCCTGGCCCGCGGCGATACCCGCCTCGTTCTACAGCGCGCTCGCCGGCCTCGATGCCTCGTGCGCCGATGCCGGCGCGTGCGGCACCGCGTTCGGCAATCTGGTGAGCAAGTTCTCGTCCGGTGTCGCGACCCTCAACAACAACCCCGTCGTCGTGACCCTGGGCGGCCAGCCCTTCGATCTCGACGGCTACACCTACGCTTACCTCCTGTTCCGCGTCCTCTACTCGCGCAGCGCGCACGTCTGGCTGCCGATGCTGATCAGCGACCTCGCCGAGCGCCGCGTCGATCGAGTCGGCAGCTTCATCGCCACCGCGCTCACCAACCTGAGCTCCGGCGACGGCGTGTCCTCCGGCCTGTACAACGCCGTCGTGTGCGGCGAGATCTTCAACCCGCCCGATCAGAACGCCTTCGATCAGCTCAACGCCGGCGTCCCCACCGACATCATCGACCTCTACGGCGGCAGCTGGTTTGGCCTGATGGACCGCTGCGAGACCTTCCCGCGCGGCAGCCTCCAGACGGAGCTCGCGCAGCCCGTCGCGTCCACGGTGCGGACCCTGGTCTCGAGCGGCCGCCTCGATCCGATCACGCCACCGAGCTTCGGCGCCGTCGCCGCGGTCACGCTCGCCAACTCCGTCGTCGTCATCCACGAGGACTCCGGCCACGGCGCCACCCTGCAGAGCCCATGCGGCACCCAGAACCTGATCGACTTCATCGCCGATCCGAACACCCCCCACGACACCAGCTGCGCCGCCTCGATCGCCTCGCCGTACATGCTCCCATCGACCTTCGCCGCTGCGCCGATGTCGCTCGCGCGGATCCGCGCCGAGCTACTCCTCGCGCCCGCGCTGCCGCCTGTCATGCGCGAACGCGTCGAGGCGTCCATGGCGAAGCGCCGGGCCGTCGCGCCGTAGCGTCGGATGTCCAGCTGAGCTGATCACGGAGCCAACAAACCCGCCGTTCGCGTCGGCACCAGGTCGGCGCAGCTTCGCGCGAACCGCGTGCGGTGGTCGCCTATCCGACGAGCCGGCGTGCACGTTCACCCGGCACCTCGCGCACCGAGATCAGTCCGTGTCGCTTCCAGCCAACGTTCAACAGCCACGTTTGCGGTCGACTCACGGGCAACGGTTCGTAGTCCGCCGGCAGCACGCCCAGGTAGTCCGTGCCGCTTGTCTCCTTCCAGCCATCGAAGCTCACGGCACTGGAGAACGGATCGACGTTGAACGCGACGCCGCGATCCTTACCATGACGGCGCCAGTTGTTGAGCACGTACGCGCGCGCGTGCCGTGCGGCCAGCGGTGACGTGATTGCCTTGGGATGGTAGCGGTCGCTGAACACGCGACCGGTGCGCCGCCGACCGCGATCCTTGCTGAACGCCTGGTTGATGTAGCGGGCCGCGGAGATCGCGAACGCCTGCATTCCCTTCGCGAGCGCGGTCTTGTCGTCGGCCTCGACGATCAGATGAACGTGGCCGTCCTGCAGGCTGACATCGACCACCCGGAAGTCGCTCCGCACGAGAACACTGCGCAGCGCCTTGCGGACCGCGTAGTACAGGCTGCGCGTGCGCAACGTGTCGATGACCTTCTCGACGCGGAGCGTGACGTGCTGCGGATGCGCGGCGCGAACCTCTGGACGCTTCTCGTGTCGCTCGCTGGAGCGCGTGCTCTTCGGGGGGCGACCCGCGCCTTTGCGCTTGCCACCCCAGTACACGAGCTCCTGCTGGATGTGCTTCTTTCGCGCCCGCGCCATCCTCACCGAGTAGCACCGGTTGCGCTGAAACTCAACTTGAATTCGCCGATATAATGCTGATTCAGACATTTGGTGCAAGCCGGGTCATCGTTGACACCTCGGACTAGCCACATCGAGGGTCTGGAACGCCGCCTGATCCTCACGCTGCCCGCAAGGTCGCGAAACGTGCGGCTTGCAGCTTGGCGAAGCACGGCTGCAATCGCTCGCTCAGAT
>JAYUYE010000080.1:0-5574 GCA_043752985.1 Myxococcales bacterium | reverse complement strand
AAGCTCGTGCCCGCGGTCTCCGAGATGATGAAGGTCGTCGCCGGCATCAAGAGCCGCGGGGACAAGGCGGCCGCTACCGCACTGGCGAAGAAGTACGTCGACGGAACGCGCGTCCCGCACAAGATCATCGCCGAGCGGTTTCTTCGGTTTCCGAAGGCGAGCTTCGTCTACTCGGTGCGCCTCTAGATCGAGCGATGGCGAAGCCGCGCAGGCCGCAGCCGCTGCTGATCCGGATCACCCACTGGATCAACGTGCCCGTGCTCGCCATCCTGGCGATGAGCGGTCTGCAGATCTTCCTCGCATATCCATTCTTCGGGCCGCGCGGCGCGCAGTACGACTGGGTGCCACTCTCCGGCTGGATGCCGCCGGAGTGGATGCGCGCGGGAGGCTGGCTCGCCGGCGCGCGTCACCTCCACTTCGCGTTCGCGTGGCTCCTCGTGATCAATGCGGCGATCTACCTCCTCTACCTCGCCGTGTCGGGCGAGTGGCGCCGGCGCCTGCTGTGGCGCGATCAGCCACGCCCGCATTACAACCGGCTCCAGCGCGCGGCCTACACCAGCGCACTCGTCCTCGCGATCCTCGAGGTGCTCTCGGGCCTGGCGATGTGGAAGCCCATCCAGCTCCACCGACTCACCTGGCTGATGGGCGGCTTCGATGCCGCTCGCGTGATCCACTTCCTCGCCATGCTTGGCCTGGCAGCGTTCGTGATCGGTCACGTCGTGATGGTCGCCGTGCACTGGCGAACGCTCCCCGAGATGATCACTGGCGGGAAGCGCGAGGATCAGCCATGAAGCGGCGCGATGCATTCCGTGCGCTCGTCGGACTCGGCCTCGTCGCGTGCGACACGCGCAAGCCGCACAAGGGCGTGTTCGGTGCGAGCGAGCGGTTCACCGAAACGGTCGAGAGCGTGCTGCTCTCCAACCGCCCCGCGAGCGAAGACCTCGAGCTGACGCCGCTCGAGGCATTCCCCGGCTATCACGTCGCGCCGGCGATCCCGGAGGTGCCGAGCGACTGGTCGCTGATCGTCGGTGGCATGGTTGCCAGGCCGCTGAAGCTCTCGCTCGGGGATCTTCGCCGGCTCCCTCGGATCAGCTCGCGGATCCGTCATCACTGCGTCGAGGGCTGGACCGCGGTCGCGGACTGGGGCGGTGTCCCGATCGCGGAGCTCGCGAAGCTCGCGGGTGCGAAGGAGACCGCGTACGTCGAGCTCCGGTCGTTCGATGCGCCGAGCTTCACGTCACGCGGCTACTGGTCGAGCTGGGATCGTGCAAGCGCGTTTCATCCGCAGACGATGATCGCGTACGAGATGAACGGCCAGCCGTTGACCGCGAAGCACGGCGCGCCGTGTCGGGTCTATGGCTCGGTCAAGCTCGGCTACAAGATGGTGAAGTACCTGACCGAGATCAGCTTCCTCGACCGGAGAACCGGCGGCTACTGGGAGAACCAGGGCTACGAGTGGTTCGCCGGCGTTTGACCAGGCGTGGTGGTCCAGGCCGAGCGCTACTGCGCTGCTTCGGTCCACGCGATCAGTGGATCGAACTCGAGCGTCATCAGGCCGCTGGCCTGATTCACGGCAAGCACGGGGCCGGCGCTGTTGAACGCCCACAGCCGATCGCGATAGCCCGAGAGGCCGAACAGGTTCGCGCCGATGCCGGCGAGGTTCGAGCGAATGATGGTCGCCGCACCAGTCGCGGGATTGATCCGCGCGAGACACACGGTCGCGCACGGCCCCATGTGCAGCGTCGCGAACAGGCCGACGCCCTTGACCCACGCGAGATCGGAGAAGAACTGCATGCCCTGGCCGAACATGCCGACCGTGGTGACCGCGCCGGTCGCGGCGTTGATCCGCACGAGCCGGTCGGTGCTGCCCGCGAACACGATCGCGTCGCTCTGGATCTCGCCGGCCGGAGAGACCGTGAGCCCACCGAGTAAGGTCGCGCCCGTCAATCCTCGACGCTGGATGACGTTCGCCGTGGCGGGATCGATCGTGATTAGCTCGCTGCCGCCCGGCGTCAGCCCGATCAGCATGGTGCCGTTCAGCGCGAGGCCGTCGACATCGATCGGCGTGCCGGCGTTCTGCGCGATCGGTCCGACGAGTCGGGTAATCTTCGCGTCGACGTCGAGCTCGTGGAGCATCTGGTTGCTCGCCGCGAACAGCGGTAGTGGTGCGACCGTGGCATCGGGGGTTGCGTCAGTGGCCATCGCCGCATCAGGGCCCGTCGCGGGATTGCCGCCGCCGGGCGCGCCGGGGGAGAGCTCGAACCCACAACCCGCCGCCACCACCATCAGAAGGAGCCCTGGACGCCACATCGCGGTTTCGTACCGCAGACGTGATCGGAGGACAACGAAGTTCGATGTTCCTCTCGGACGGCCAGGTCCTGATACCGTCGGGCATGCGCGCGTGGTGGTTGGTGCTGGTCGCCGCGGGTGGTGGCGGGTCCCCGGAGACAGCCCGCGGAGTTTCGACCGGAACCGCTCGGTGTCGTCACCGTCAGAGATCCGGGCCTCGGCGGCAACGGCGTCGAGATGTGGAGCTCCCCGGTGATCCAGGACGGGCTGATCTACGTCGTCGACGTTTGCAACGGCCTCTACGTACTGCGCTATCGTGGGCCGTTCGCCGGCCAGGTGACGGGCGAGACCTTCCTCGAAGGCAACAGCAACCTGTGAGCCTGCTGCGTACGCTCGTTTTTCTCCTCGCGCTCGGTGCTTGCAAGGGCACGCCTGCGCCGCCGCCGCCGCCCTCACCGATCGCGGCGTCCGATGCCGCGCGCGCGAAGCCGGCACGGAACAGCGGGGTTCGTCACGACCGCCGGATCGAGCTGCTCTCGATCATCTGGCGGCTTGCCGGCGCCGAGGAGTACACGCGGGCCAAGGGCACGCCGTATCTCGACGCGGTCGATCGTACGTTCACTCCCTTCGCAAAGCATCCGGCCGTCACGATGGCGCGCGCGCTCCGCCGGTCGCGAGGGATCGGGTTCGACGCACCGATGTTGTTCGCCATCCAGCTCGACGATCAGCTGGCGTTGACCAACGTGGGGGAGCTGCCCGCGCTCGATGCACGGTGGACCATCGAGAACGCGGAGGAGCTCGCGAAGGTCGTGCGAGCGTTCGCGACCGAAGCGGGGCTCGACGCGTTCCTCGCGCAGCACATCGACTATCACGCGTCGCTCGTGCGAACGCTTCAGGGCGTGATCGACACGGAGAACCCGGTCGCGTGGTTCGACACGAAGTTCGGCGCGGCCCAGGCGACCTTCGTGGTGGTTCCTTCTCCGATCGCCGGGCAGATGAACTTCGGTCCGCGCGCCACCGCGCTAGACGGAACCCAGCAGTTCTACCAGGTGATCGGTGTGGGCAGCCGCACCGGCGAGATCGTGGCCGACGATCAGCTCGTCTACCTGCTCGTGCACGAGATGGCGCACTCGTACATCAACCCGGTGTTCGCGAAGCATCGCGCCGCACTCGAGCCGGCCGGTGCGAAGCTGTTTGCCCTCGTCGAGAAGCCGATGCGCGCGCAGAACTACATCGACCCGATGACGATGCTCAACGAGTCGGCGGTGCGCGCCGTGACGGTCAACTACATGCGCGACAGGCGCAACGAGGTCGCGGCCGCTGCCGTGCTTCGCGGCGAGCTGCGCAACTCGTTCTACTGGGTCAGGGGTCTCGCGGAGTTGTTCCGTACCCTCTCGGCCGCTGGCGCGAGCAAGCTGGACGGAGACATGCCGCAGCTGATCGCGTTCTTCGAGCGGGCCGCGACGCGCTACGCTGCGGGGCTTCCGGCGCTCCCGTTCCTCGGTCCAGTCGACACCGTGCATCACGGGGACCCGGTGTGGGTCGTCCCGGGCGGCGACGCGTACTCCTACGCACGCGCGATCCATCGCAAGCTGCGCCCGAACGGGACGCTCGTCGAGCCGAGCTCGGCGACGCTGCGCGAGCACCGCGGCCGCGATCTCGTCGCGGTCGGTACGCCCGCGGACAACCCGGTGATCGCCACGGTGATCGCGAAGGCAGGATGGAAGGTCGGCGCCGATGCGATCTCGCTGGGCGCGCGATCATTCACCGGCAAGGGGCTCGTGCTGATTGCCTGCTGGCCACTCCCCGGCGACCCCGCGTATGGCGTCGCGATCTACACCGCGCTCGATGCCGCAGACCTGAGCGGCATCAACGGCGGCGTTCGGCACGGCTCGAACGACTGGATGGTCGCGCGCAAGCAGGGCGCCGGCTACACGGTTCTGGGCACAGGCGATTTTCCGCGCGCTGCGGACGAGGCCTGGAAGCTGCCCGGCGACTGATGATCCCGGCGTGGGCCAACGGGACAGCTTGTGGGTTACGATGCCCGCTCGGCAGCTGAACCATGTCCGCGTTCCGCATTCCCGACGACTTTCGTGCCTTCATGAAGTCAGTCGTCGTCTATCTCGAGACGTCCACGGACGATCGATTTCTCGATGCCGAGGACGCGCTCGATTCGGAGTGCGGGTACGGCGGCCGGATCGACGGCGTCGATACGTTCCGGTTCAAGTACATCACCAACGACGGCCATCACCGCTGGGATGTCGTGATCAAGGAAGCGCAGATCCGCGACATCGCCGACGGCCTCTTGATCGAAGTGGAGGGCGAGCGCTTCGACATCGTGCGGACGTCGCGTCGAACGCCGGTGGGCGAGCCGCTGCTGATCTGGGGCGAGTACGCCGACGATGCGCTCTCGGTGCGCAGCGAGGCCGAGCTGCTGCGCGCGCTCGATCTGCTCCACGATGCATCGCTCGAGAGGCCTCGGTTGTTGCGGCTGTGGTCCGCCGCGGATGACCAGCTCGTCGCGGCGCTGTGGCGCGATCGCTGTGCGCTCTACGTGGTCGAGTCGGCCGATGGCTATGCGACGTCCACGGGCGACCAGACGCTGACCGAGTCGTTCGAGCTGCCGGATCACGAGGGCAAGAACCTCGCGGTGCCGTGGTCCGACTGCGTGTCGTGGGAGTACGCGCGCCGCGCGATGGTGCGGTTCGTCGAGCACTCCGACCTCGGCGACATCCCCGTCGAGGGCCGGATCCCAAGCCTCTTGCTGATGATGGGCGACGTCGATCGCAAGGCCGCGCTCGCCGTGCGCTCGCACGTCCACAACGTGCTCGAGAAGACCAGCCTGTCGCAGCTGACTCCGATCCCGATCCAGGTCGCGGGTGTCGACGAGGCGACGTCTCCGATCGACATCGGCGCGCCACTCGGGCCGATCGAGCTGTCGGCGTGGGCACGACGACTCCTCGACATCCTTCACGTCCGCGAGCTGATCGAGCTCGGACCCGGGCCGAACCTGGACGAGATCAGCTACCAGCTCGGAGGTCTGTTGCAGGCACACGGGGTCGACGCGGAGCACTCGATGGAGACCGCCGAGTGGCTCGCGAACGAGATTGGCGCGGTCCGCGGCATCAAGACGCTGTTCGCGACCGGCGGTGATCTGCAGGTCGCGCTACGCCGCTCGCGCGGCGTCTAGTCGCTCGCGCCGTGGTAACTACCACCGAGTCGCGGACGGATCGCATGTCCCGCGTCTCACGAACGAACCTGGCCTCCCCGCTACCGATCGCGGAG
>JAYUYE010000079.1:0-5577 GCA_043752985.1 Myxococcales bacterium | reverse complement strand
TACATGCCCGGTGGCAGGTCGATGAACGTCGCCTGACCCTCGCCGCAGCTCTTGTCCGCGAACGCGGTGTTCAACGGATCGGCGACGTCGGTCAGCTCGACACGCACGGTGATCGCGCCCACGTCGGAACAGGCGTCGCTGTCGAAGTTCCACTGTGGGTAATTGTTGAACTTCCACTTCACGATCGTGGAGCCCGGCAGGTTGCAGTTGCCCGTCGGGCATACCGGGAGGCCGTCATCACCGCACGCCCCGAGAGCGGCCAGGACGAGGATTGCGTGCCACTTCATGATTGCGCCTTCACTTCGCCGCGAACGTGGAGACCGAGGTGGCGGCGCACCGTGAAGTACTGTTCGCTCACCGAGTACGCGAGCAGGTCGCGCAGGCGGTCCTTGACCGACATGCTCGACAGCGCCGAGCCCTCGGTCGCGATCGCCTTTGCCGCCGTTTCGAGGTCATTCGAGACGATCAGGCCGACGCGGTTCGCCGTGAGATCCGTCGCCGTGCGCCAGCCCGAGATCAAGCCGTTACCAACCCGTCCCGACAGCCGCGCCGACAGCTCACCGACCTGCTCGAGCAACGGCCCGGGGACCTGGAGCTTGAGCGTGCCCGCGAGCTTCTTCGTCTCCTCGTTGGCGGACTCTCCGAACTGCGTACCGTCATGCGAGCGCACGCGCGCGCCGCTGGCGAGCACCGAGCCCATGAAGGCGGACTCGAGCTTGGGCAGCGTGCCCAGCGCGAGCGTCACGAACCGCTCGGGCCGGAGATACGCCATCCGCTTGCCGACCTCGAAGGCTAGCTCGCGCTCGTCGCTCTTCGCGATCTGCTGCGCACCGACGAGCAGCGTCGGTACGAGGCGCTGACGCTCAGCTCCGAGACCCACCGTATTCGCCACGCGGAGACCGTCGCCGGCCTCCTGCAGCCACACCATCGGCGCGGGATCGATCGCGAGCACGCCCGAGACGTACTTGACGATGCGGCTCACCGCGCGAGGATCCTTGTCGAGATCCGTGCGGGTCTCCGGGGTCAACCCGAACGAGGTGATCGGCTGCGCCGTGCCTGCCGCGAGTGCGGCGAGCGTCGACGAGAAGATGGCGCCGACATGGCGGTCCTCCTTCGGGTGGATGATCGACTTCTGCCACAGCTCCTCGGTCAGGCGACGGGGAGCCGGGATGAACTGCGTTGGCCGCAGGCGCTCGTACAGAAGCTTCTCTTCGTTCGATGCAGCGCCGAGGAACACCAGAGCCTGAGCGACGCAGAACGCCTTGTCGAGCTCGTGGTCTGCGCGATACAGGCTCGCGAGCGCCTTGTAGAGCTCGACGCGATCCGGGGCGTGACCGAGCAGGAACTGCAGCTCTGTGATTGCTTCCTCGCGACGGGCTTCGCCAGCCTCGAGGTAGAGGTCGGCGAGCTGCTCGTGCCGAGCAACGTCGTCGGGTGCGAGCTCGCACGCGACCTGATATGCCTCGGTCGCCGCCTCGGTGTCACCGAGGTGATCGAGGCAGATGTCGCCGAGCCGCGTCCACAGCTCGAGCATCTTCTCTGGCGCGGCGTCCTCGCCCATGCGCTTGAGCTGGCGGCGGTACGCGCGCGCGAGGTTCTTCCAATCCTTCTTCTCCGTCAGCAGCGCGTCGATCGCGTCGAATGCCTTGGGTGTGAACGGCGCGTCGTCGAGTGCTGCGTTGAAGCGATCGACCGAGAGCTCCGTATCCTTGAGCTCGTCGCGGGCGATCACGGCGGCGGTGTAATGGAACCGCGCGCGGCGATCCTCACTGGTCTCCTGCGCCGACAGGTGATCGAGCGCGTCGATCGCCTTCTTCCAGTTCTTCTGCTCCGTGTACGCCTCGAGCAGTTTGTGCAGGAGTACGCGCGAGCTGCCGATGAGCTTGACGCCCTCCTGGTAGGCATCGACCGCGCTCTTCACATCCTTGAGACGCTCGGAGTAGATGTCACCGATCTCTTCGTACAGCTTGGCGCGGCGCGCCTCGGTGCCACCGGCATCGATCTGCGCGCGCTTCGCGTCGGCGACCATCTTCCACTCGCCGCGCTGACCACCGAGCTCGACCATCGCCTCGAGCGTGGGCTCGTGCAACGGCTCCTTCTCGAGTGCGCGACGGAAGCTCATCTCCGCCTTCTTGTCCTCGCCGAGCGCACGCGACGCGACGCCGAGGCGATACCAGATCTCGGTGACCTGCGAATCGGACATGCCCGTGCGGTGCCGCGCGAGGATCTCGCGATAGCGCCGATCGACCTCGGTCCACTGCTCGACCGCGGTAGCCGTGCCCTCGTTCGCCTTCGCCTCGAGCATCAGCACGGCCGCGAGGCCGATCGCTGCATCGAGGTTGTCGGGGTTCGAGACCGTGGCCTGGCGGTAGTGACGCTCTGCCTTCTCCGTGCGGTGGAGCTGCTCGTACGCTCGGCCGAGCTGGGCCTCGCGGCGACTCCGCTCCTTGGCGTCGAGACCCTCGGCCTGACGGGCGAGCATCTCGAGCACCGGCAGCGCATCGTCCCAGCGCTTGGCGGCGACGAGCTGATCGACGACGCGCTGACCGGCGTCGACATGATCGGGCTCGAGCTTGAGCACGCGCTCGTAGAGCTCGAGGGCGCGAGCGGCGTCGTTGAGCTTGTCGGCGGCGAGCTGACCGGCATGCCAGAGCAGGCCGACGCGCTCGATCCGGTTCCCCGACGCGGCCTCGGCGCGGAGCAAGAGCTCCACGGCCTGGCCGATGTTCGCGCGCGATTCGTGGACCGCCGCGAGTCCCTTGAGAGCATCGAAGTGCTCGGCATCGATGCCGAGCGCCTTGTCGTAGTGACGCTGCGCGACCTCGGGATCGAGCAGCTGCGCGAACGCGATCTCGCCGGCCTCGGCGTAGAGGCTCGCACCCTTGTCGCCCTCGAGCGCAGCGTGCTTGACGAGCGTGTCGACCGCGCGGTCGAACGTCTCTGTCTTGATGTAGAGCCGTGGCAGAACGGCGAGCGCCATCTTGTTCGACTCGTCGATCGCGATCACGTTGAGCAAGCTCTCGATCGCCTTGATGTGGTCCTCGAGATTCGTCTCGTAGACCTTCGCGGCGGCGAGGTAGAGCTCGATCCGCTGCGCGGGCGCCTTGGCGGCCGAGATGTGGCGCGCATACAGGTTGACCAGCTTGTGCCAGCTCTCCTGGCCTTCGAGCACGCGCTCGAGACCGCGGTACGCGTCGTCGGCGTTCGGATCGGCGGCGAGCAGCTTGTCGTACGCCGAACCTGCGCGCTCGGGATCGCGATCCTCGAGCTCGGCGGCGAGCTTGCGCAGCGTCGCCAGCTTCTCCCCCTCGGGCGCGACCTGAGCGAGCCGCTCCATCGTGCGGAGGTAGTCGTCGGTGCGGCCGGTCTTGTCGTAGAGATCGACCAGTGCTTTGAGCGCGGCGGCATCGCTGCCGTTCGAGGCAACAGCGCCCTCGTAGCGCGCGATCGCGCCCTCGAGGTCACCGAGCTTCTCTGCGCGCATCGTGCCGAGCTCGCGGCGCAGTGCCGCAGCGCGACCCGGGTCACCGTTCGCTTCGCTGATCTCGGCGCGGCGCTCGAGTACCTTCGCGAGGTTTGCCCAGCGCTCGTCGCGGCGATACAGCCGCTCCAGAGCCGCGAGGGCGTCATCCGACGTGTCGTCGAGATCCGCAGCCTGCTGGTAGACCTCGACGGCCTTCGCCGACGCGGCGAGCTGGCTCTCGAGGAGATCACCGAGGCCGAGCAAGAGGTCGACCTTGGACTGCGTGTTCTGCTCGATCTCGGCGTGCGAGCGCAGCGTATCGGCGAGATCCGCCCACTTCTGCTGCTTGCGATGCGCCTCGGCGAGCGCCTTGTACGCCGCTCCGTTGGTCGGGTCGAGCTCGAGAGCGCGACGCAGCGACGGCAGCGCGTAGTCGATGCGATCGAGTCGCATCGCGTACCAACCTCCGAGGCGCGCCCACCACGTGGAGGCGATCTTCGGGTTCGTCGCGTCGGTCGCGATCGAGCTCGCTTCGGAGACGAGGTCCGCCCAGCCACCGGTCGCCGCGGCGAGCCGCTCGGCCATCGCGGCCGCAACATCGTCCTCGGGGTCGACCTGGCAGGCGGTCGTCACGGCCTCGAAGGCGCGCGGCAGATCGCCAAGACCGGTCTCGTAGACATCGCCGAGCTGGCGGAGCAGCTGCGCGCGATCTGGACCATCGCCGGCGTGCTCGATCCGTCCGAGCAGCACTTCGATGACGGCATCCCAGTCGTTGGCATCGCGCGCCTTGCGCTCGATCAGGTCGAGGGCATCGCGCGCCTCGGCCCCTTCGTCGCCGCTCTCGCCGAGCAGCGCGATCCAGCCCTCGGCGTCATCGACGTCGGGACGTGCCTGGGACAGCGTGACGCCCGCGGTCTTGCAGGTGTCGCGCAGGGTCTCGAGCCACTCGATCACGGAGCGCTCGGCGACTTCGTCACCTCCGCGGCCCTGGAGGTTCACGACCTCGATGTGGTGATCGGCCATCAGCTCGTCGACGGTTACCGGACCGACGCCGGCGCCGAGGAAGTAGTGCGTGCCGCGCGGCGGCTCGAACATACCGAACACGCGATCGAGGAGCGCAGACAGATCGGGATCGCCGTAGCGGAACCCGACAAACACGAGCGAGCCTTCGACGTACAGCTTGCGTGCGTAGTCCTTGAGATCGACGGCGCGCGACAGGGCGCGGCGCACCGAGTTCGGCGTGACGACGTAGGTGTCGAAGTTGCCGAGCATCTTGACGAGCGTGCGGCGGCGCGGCGACAGCTCGCCGAGCTCCTGATAGGTGACGACGCGCGCTGTCGGCCACTCGGCCGGCGACTGCGTCTCGAGGGCGTGCTCGATCACGTCACCTGGGAACGTGGTCCAGATATGACGGAACGGCAGCGTGGCGAGCGTCTTGGGGAGCGCGGGCGTCTCGGCCGGCGATGCCCACATCTCCTCGACGATCCGGTCGCAGGTCTCTTCGCCGAGTGCTCTGGCGAGGAATCCGACCGCGCGGACCAGAGAGCCCTTGTGCAGGAGCTTCTCGAGGTCTTTGGTTGCCACGTCGTCGCCATCGCGACCACGCGTCTCGAGCGCCTTGGTCATGCGCTCCAGCATCTGCTTCCAGGAAGGAACTCCGATTCCCGCACCGACGACCAGGGCGGCTTTGCCCGACCGGATCTGTTCGATGAGAGTCTCGGGGATCGTGTGCTCAGGCATCCTAAACCCCCAGTGACGTTGTTGTTGCCGCGCAACCTATCCAGGAGCCCGGCTGCTCGCAAGCGAAACCGTCACCTCGAAAGTGCCCTCGCTGAGGGGGTCGTGACGCGGCGCACCGTGGTGATCAAGTACCGCGGGGGAACGTGCGACTCCGTCGCAAGATCACAGTCGCGGTGTTCGGGATCCGCTCGCTCGTCTCGCTGCTGCTTGCGCTGTCTACCGCTCCATCGTGGACACGCTCGAGGACGACCTCCGCGTCACGATACTGAACGAGCTGTAGAGCACGCTCGACAGCCTCGCCGAGAAGCACGGCCTCGAGGAGATCGAGACGACCGGCGACGCCTACATGACGCGCGGCCCGATCGAGATCGTCG
>JAYUYE010000078.1:0-2154 GCA_043752985.1 Myxococcales bacterium | reverse complement strand
GCGCGATCATGAGCGCGAGCACGAGGATCGCGAGTGCCTCCGGATGATCGCCCGCGCCGAGCCAGCCGACGTCCGCTGCGACCAGCTCCTCGGCGAGGTACAGGCCCGCGTCGCCAAGATCGCAGCTGCGCGCCCCGACCCCGAGCCGGCGGAACAGATCACTGCCGGCGATCGGCTCGAACTGCGAACGAAGGGTGCCGCGTGGGTGCAGTGGCGCGGTCACGTGCGTGCCTCCTGCAGCGGCAGGTTCGCCAGCCACTGCGTCCAGCCATCGAGCGTGTCGTCGGTGATCCGGACCGGCACGGTGATGCCGTGGCGAATGAACACGAACAACAGGCCCGCGAGCTTGCGCCGGCCGCGCAGGCGATCGGCGGCGATCGCGTAGAGCCGCGCCTGGACCGCGTAGTGCTCGCGCACGCGGAGGTCGGCGGCCTTGGCGCGATCTTCGTCGCCGAGGAAGTCGCTCTTGTAGTCGAGGACCCAGAGGTCGTCGTCGTACGCGACCAGCGCGTCGATGAAGCCCTTGACCAGGCCCCGCGTTGCGCCCGCCGGCAGCGGATAGCTGAACTCGACCTCGCGTGCGAATGCGGTCGCGGCGATCAGCGGCGGCAGATGCGTCCCGTCGATCAGCGCGAGCGGTGCAGTCAACGTGTGGTGCACGATCTGCGCGGCGTGCGCGAGGTGGTGCGAACCGATGCCGCGTTCGCGCGCGTGCTCGGCGAGCTGGCGTCCGACCTCGGGATCGCCGATCCACGTGGTCAGATCCGGTGCGCGGCGCGCGTGGTCGAGATCGGCGACCTCGAGGACGTCGTGCAGCAACAGACCGGAGCTCGCACCCGGCGGCAGATCGTTTGGCGCGACCTCCCCAGCGGAATCGTCCACGTCGAACTCGGCGGGATCGATCGCGAGCACGTCGCCGGGGCGGGCCGCGATCGCCGCGGCGTCGAGGTCATTTGCGAGGCGCGTGTACGACAGCATCGTCAGCCCCGTGCGCGCGGCCTCGAGCGGCGCGAGCTCGCTGACCGGCGGGGCGGGGGGCGCGACGAACGTGGCCAGCGCGTCGTCGGGCGGCGGCGGAAGCTCGGCGCCACCGAGTGCGATCGGGCGCGACTCGAACAGCACGCGCGCGTGCGTCGCGCGGCTCGCGACCGACTGCTCGAGGCACTGTTGCACGGGCCGGTACGCAGCCGCCCTGGTGAGCTGCGTGGCCGCGTACAGCGGAAGATAGAGCCGGATCTGCGCGCGCGTCATCGCCACGTAGGCGAGCCGCTGGTTCTCGGCCTCGGCCTCGGCCTCGAGCAGCGTCTTGGTCGCAGGATCTGGCGGGCCGATCACGAGCGCGCGGCCGGTGGCGCCACGTAGCGCGTGGACTCCCGAGCGCGGCGCTCCCGACATCCCACCGAACACGAACACGTAGGGTGCCTCGAGGCCCTTCGCCTTGTGGATCGTCAAGATCCGGATCGCGTCGACGTCGGTCTCGGCGCGCTGGACGTCGCGATCGTCGTGGCCCTGACCGGTGTCGTCGGCGATCCAGCGCCGGAGCTGCCCGACGAGCTCGTGGAGATCGCTGCGCGACCGGGCCACCGCCGCGAGCAACAGCTCGATCAGGTGCCACGTGTTGGTCAGCGCGCGCTCGCCACCGCCGAGCACGAGAGCGCGCTCCGCGAACCGGCTATCCTCGACCACGCGGCGGAACAGCGTCTCGTAGGCGCGCCGCGCGGCGAGCTGCGACCACTCGAACAGCTGCGCGATCTGCGGATGGTGGTCGGGGCCGTCGACGACCTGCGCGAGCTCGCTCCACGGCACATCGAAGAACCGGGTCCGCAGCGCGCGAAGCCGGGCCGAGCGGTCACGTGGTGCGGCGATCGCTGCGAGGACGTTCGCGAGCTCGGCTGCCTCGCGAGTCCGGAACAAGCGCTCCGGCTCGACGAGGGCACACGGCAGTCCCCGCGCACGCAGCGCCGTTGCAACCTCGAGCGAGTCGCGGTTCGCGCGGGTCAGCACCATGACGTGGCCGAGGACGAACGGCTGGTCCTTGCCGCGCAGCGACCAGACCGGGGGTGACGCACGCAGCTCTTCGATCGCGTCGCCGATCGCACCCGCGAGGGCGGTGCGCGCCGCATCGACCGTGCCCTTGGTCTGCAGCGCGAACGC
>JAYUYE010000077.1:0-2157 GCA_043752985.1 Myxococcales bacterium | reverse complement strand
TGCGCGTCGAGGCGGCGCTGTCGGCGACGCTCGGCCAGCTGCTCGTGCTGCAGCGCCTCCGAGGTTGAGCGCGAAGATCATGTGACTCGACCACCCGGACCGCGCGGCGAGATCCAGCCCACAGCTATCACAATCCCGGCGAGGTCCTCGCGGTTGCGTGATCACCGAGAAGACTCAGAATTTATAGCTGGTACCGATGCGCAGATAAAGGATGTAGTCGCTGTCCGCCATCGGGCCCGAGAACATGCCCGTGAACAGCGCGCGCTCGTTCTGGAACGGAGCGCCCTCGAGGATTCCGTACAGGTTCCAGCGCTGGTAGGCCGCGATCTCCGCGGCGACCGACACGATGAACCGAGCTCCGTTGTCGCGGCCAAAGAAGTCCGCGCCCTTGTTGCCCGTCAGCTCCTCGGCACGCGACTTGTCTTCCTCGGTGAAGTTGGAGACCGGCATCCCTTCGAGGCTCGCCTTGTACCCGACGCACGTCGCGATCGGGTCCTTGGTCTCGAAGCCATTCGTGTTCGACGGCTTGAGATCCGGGCAGTGCCGGTCACTCCAGAACTCGAGGTAGGCGCGGCCCGTGATTGTCACGCGCGACAGCGCGGTCAGCGATGCAGCGACGCCGGCATCCCACGTCACGCCGTTGCGTGCGGAGTCGTCGAGCAGCTTCGACCCGAACCACAGCTGCGAGAACAGGGCGGCCGAGAACGGCTCCTTGTCCGCGACCATCATCCGGCCGCCAAGGCCGAGCTCGCTGCGGGCGAACATCGTGCGGACGCCGACGTTGGCGTCGAACCCGAACGTGTTGGCGAGCTTGCCGGCGCCGACCGTGATCCGCGCCGTGAGGAAGTACGGGTAGCCGGCGTCGAAGTCGACGGTCGAGCGACCGCGCGGCAGCGTGCGTGCACCGTGCGACGACAGACCGCGCTGCTCGGCGACCAGCTCGGACTCGCTCTTGCCCGCGACCGCGAGCTCGCGCGACACGGTCTGCGTCTTGCCGCCCTCGATCGTCAGCGTCTGCTCGAATGGCTGGAAGCCGGCCGCCTCGATGCGGACGACGGTCTCGCCGACCTCGACCTCGATGTCGATCGGGGTCTTGACCTCGGTGCCGTCCTTGTCCTTTGCGGGCAGGCCGTTGATCAGGACGCTCGCCTGCGGCGGCGTCGACAGGATGCGCAGACGACCGACCGCCTTGAGATCCGCCTGGACCGTGACCGACTGACCGGCTTCGATCCGGACCTTCTGCTCGAACGCTTTGAAGCCGGGGAGCCGCACCATCACCGGGTGCTCGCCCGCGCTGAGCTTCTTCTCCTGTGGGACCTTGCCGACCGCGGCGCCGTCGATGAAGACCTCGGCCTCGGGAACCGTGGAGACGACCTTGAGGACGCCGGTATCGCCGGGAGCCTCGGTGTTGAGATCGAACTTCACGATCTGCGAGCCACCCGCGGTGACCTGCACGCGCTTCTCACCGGTCTGGAAGCCCGGCGCCTTGACCTGGATGATGTGCTCGCCCGCCTTCACGTCCTTGATGTCGACCGGGACCGTACCCATGTCGGTGCCGTCGATGAACGCGCGTGCACCCTGCGCATCGGAGAGGACGCGAACCACGCCGACGCCACCCGACAATAGAGCTGCGAGCTCGGCGCGAACCTTGGTCTGCTGGTTCGCGGTGACCTGAACCGTCTGGCGCCACGGCAGACCGGGCGGCTTCTTGACCTCGATGACGTGGACGCCCTCGATCACGTTGTTGATCACGGCCGGGGTGTTGTCGGGGTGCTTGTTGCCGTCGATCGAGACCTCGGCGTCGGGCACATCGGCGTCGACGATGATCGTTCCGTACTTCGGCTTCGCGATCTCCTTGAGCGACGGGACGATCGTCTGGGTCTGGTCGTTCTTGACCTCGACCCACTGCGAGAGCGGCTCGAAGCCGTCCTTCTTGATCTCGAGGAGGTGGCGGCCCGCCGTGGTCGTGACCACGAGCGGAACCTGGCCCTGTGGCTGACCGTCGATGGTCACCGTGGCGCCGTTGACGTTCTTGTCGGCGTCGGCGCGGACGTCGATGCGTGGCGGCTCCGACTTCTTGACGAGCGGAACGAACAGGTCCTGCCGCTTCTTGAGCTTGCCGACCGTGAACGTCCGCATCACCGGCTCGTATCCGGC
>JAYUYE010000076.1:0-2157 GCA_043752985.1 Myxococcales bacterium | reverse complement strand
CGATGCTCGCGTAGTTGTCATCGGCGAGCACGATGTCGGACGCCTCGCGCGTGACCTCGGTGCCGGTCTTGCCCATGGCGATGCCGACGTGCGCCTCTCGCAACGCAGGCGCGTCGTTGACGCCGTCGCCGGTCATCGCGACGATCTCGCCGCGTGCCTTCAGCTCACGCACGATCCTGAGCTTGTCTTCGGGCGTCGCGCGCGCATGGACGGCATCGTCGAAGGATTCACCGGGTGCGACGAGGCCGAGCTCGCCGGCGATCGCGCGCGCGGTCATCGGGTGATCTCCGGTGATCATCACGCTGCGGATCCCCGCGCGACGCGCTGCCGCGATCGCCTCGATTGCCTCGACTCGTGGCGGATCGGCGATCCCGATCAGGCCGAGTAGCGTCAGCTCGGTATCGCGGGGGCCAGAGGCGATCGCGAGCACGCGAAGCCCCTGCTGCGCGAGCGCGGCGGCGGCGTCCTGCGCGCCATCGACGCCGGTCGTACAGCGCGGCACGACCGCCTCGACCGCCCCTTTGACGTACCACTGACCATCGGCACGCCGGATCGCCATCTGCTTGGTCGCCGGGTCGAACGGGATGACCTCTGCGCGGGGTCGTGTCCGCTCGATGTCGGAGCGCAGGATCCCGCGCTCCGCCGCGGCGATCAGCATGGCGACCTCCGTCGTGTCACCGATCCCGTCGAGCTGGTCGGCCGTCAGCTCGGCATCGCAGCACGCGGCGGCGGCGTCGAGGAGCGCTGCCGGGTCGGCGCCCCACAGCTCGCGGACGCGCATCGCGCCCGTCGTCAGCGTGCCGGTCTTGTCGGTGCAGATGACGGTCACGCACCCGAGCGTCTCGACGGCGGGCAACTTGCGAACCAGGACGTTCCGCCGCGCCATCCGCTGCACGCCGAGCGCGAGCGCGACGGTCACGACGGCCGGGAGCCCCTCGGGCACCGCGGCGACGGCCAGGGATACGGCCGTCATGAACACGTCGACCGCGCCGAGGCCGCGCACGAGCCCGAGCACCGCGACGATGCCAACGATCGAGAGGCATGCCACGAGCAGGATGCGGCTGACCCGGGCGAGCCGGGTCTGGAGCGGCGTCGCGGTGTCCTCGGCCGTCGTGAGCAGATGCGCGATCTTCCCGAGCTCGGTGCGCATGCCGGTGGCGACGACCTCGGCCGAGCCAGTGCCCGCGGCGATCGAAGTTCCGGTGAACACGTGATCGTGGCGCTCGGCGAGCGGTACGCCAGGATCCACCGGGGCCGAGCTCTTGTCCGAGGGGACGCTCTCGCCCGTCAGCGTCGCCTCGTTGGCGCTGAGGCGATGCGCCTCGATCAAGCGGGCGTCCGCCGCGATGATGTCGCCGGGCTCGAGCAGCAGGACGTCGCCGGGCGCGACCTCGGCGGCCGGGACGACGACGGGATGACCGTCGCGGAGTACGCGCGCCTGCGGGGCGGTCATCGAACGCAGGGCGAGCACCGCGCGCTCCGCCCGGTACTCCTGGTAGAAGCCGACGAGCGCGTTGACGGCGACGATGGTTCCGATCGCGATCGCATCCGCGATCTCGCCGAGCGAACCGGCGATGACACATGCGCCGAGCAACAGCCAGATCACCGGGCTGGCGAACTGGCCGGCGAGGATCCGCCACGGCGAGGTCGCCTTGCCGTGTTCGATCTCGTTGCGCCCGGACTCGAGAAGGCGGCGAGCTGCCTCGGCCGTCGTCAGACCGGGAGGCGGTTGTCCGGTCTCGCTCAGCTCGTTCGGCTCGTTCGGCTCGACGACGAGCTCGGCATGCGGGGGCGGAGCCGCAGGCTTGACCGCGATGATGGGACGGGGCTCGGTCATGGGGCCTCGTCCGCGAGCGAGCCGAGCTTCGCCTTGGCGCCGCGTCCGAGGTGGAAGCTCCGCCACACGACGTAGACGGACGGGATGACGAACAACGTCAAGATCGTGAGGGACACGGGCCCGCCCCACATTGGCGCGGCGATTCGCTTCACGAGATCTGACCGACCGAGACGTTACGCGCCTTCGCGCGCTCGGGATCGACCGACGCCGAAACCATGGGCTCCGCGAGCGCCGCAACGATCGTCGGGCGCTCGGCGGCTGCGCGCACCCGCGCGCGAGATGCGATCACCTCGAATCGACGATCGCGGGCGAGTGCGACC
>JAYUYE010000075.1:0-5589 GCA_043752985.1 Myxococcales bacterium | reverse complement strand
TGCGTGTTGCAGCTGCGCGTCGCGCACGCGGGGGACGAGTCCAGGTTCCGCGCCCGGCGACTTGCACACTGGAAACTGGGCACAACTACGGCGCTGTGAGCGGCCAGATGCGCTGTTCGCCCTCCGCGTCCTCGGTGAAAACCCAGCGATTGCCGGGCGCAACCTCGATGCGCGTGATCGGCGCGCGATGGTGCGACTCCACGACCTGGGCGCCGGCGGCCACCAAGCCCCGCACGATCACGTCACCGTCGGAGAATCCCGATTCTTCTCGGCCAGCAGGTCGGCGTCGTCCGGCTTTGCCTTGAGCTGCTTCTCGATCTTCGCGAGCCGTTTCTGATCCTCGCGCTGCTCGAAGTACATCACGCGCTTCTCGCGCAAATCGTCCATTGCCTCTTTGCCGAGCGAGTTGTCGCCCTTGAACCGCTGCGAGGTCGCGGAGATCTCGGCGAACTGTTTCTTCAGTATTTCCTCTTTCGATGCGTCCGTGGTCGTTGCGGAGCGCTGCGGGTGGGTTCCCGCGGTTCGGTTTCCCATCGCCTCGATGTCGTCCTCGGAGATGGCGTCGATTTCGGTCCGCGAGGGCTTCAGCTCGCGCGCCAACCTGGACGAGATCAAGGCGGCGGCATTCGAGACGTCGCTTTCAGCAAGGCACCCGCCTAGCCATCAAGGAGATGGCCAAGCGCACCTGGCTCTACCAACGTCTCCAGAACTTCCGCGCTGGGATCGAACGGATCATCTCGTTCGTCAAGCGATGCTTCTGCTGGGATCGTTGCGCGTGGCACTCGTGCGGAACGTTTCGCGCTAACGCACGGCGCTCGGTGATCGCCGCCAACCTCGTGATGGTCGTGCGCCACACGTTGGGCTGATCGCGGCGCGCTCGTGATCGGGCGCGCGCCCACGTCGGCGCGCCAGTTGCGGCGTGGTCCGACACGGTCGCGACGCGATTTCCGGCGCGCACGAGGCTCGCGAAATCATGGGCAGGCGGTCGAATCCTCGACGAGAAACCACATGCTGGGATCCGAACTAGCTAGTCAGGGCGCTTCGTAGCGCGCGACGATGTCGAGCATCGGCGCGCCATCGGCGAACGAGAACCAGCCGGCGACCCAGTAGTGGCCGCCGTCGAGCGTGCAGTGATTCTGGTAGTCGCACGAGTTGCCGCTACACGAGACCGGCGCGCCTGCCTCGGTGAGGTAGACGCCTTCGCCCGTCGTTGGATCCGCGCCGGGGTCATAGAGATTGAGGGACGCGTTGCACTGATTGCAGCACGGGTTCGCAACCGGGCACGCGATCTTCGTGCACGCGGGGACGCGGCGCTGGATCTCGCCGCGGACGGCGACGAACCGGCCATCGTAGGAAGCGGGGGTCGCGAGCAGGTCAGCGACGGTGACCAGCTCCCCGCAGTGGCCCGGGATGTCGGAGATGATGTCGTGCGGCGCGACGCAGTCGAGCGGAGCCGCGCAGGTCTTGAACAGCTCGACCGGCACGAAGCCGCCGCACTGCTCGCCTTCCTCGGCGATCTGCTCGCAGTTCGCCGTGCAGGTCGCGGTGATCGAGAACGTCGCGCTCCACACCGTGTCCGGGCCGTAGACCAGCATGTACGTACCGTCCTTCGGCGCGGTGACGCCGAGGGTGAGGACGTGCTTGACGCCGACCTTCTTGGTGCCCTGCGAGGCCATCGCCTTGCCGAACCGCGGCTCGCCGTCAGAGCTAGTCGAGGTCGCCGGGCCGTAGAACTGGATCGTGCTCTTGTGGCTGCCCGACACGGCGATCTTCAGCGACTGCCCCTTGCGGAGGACCAGCGTGCGGCCGAGGTAGTAGTCGGGGTAGTGGATCGCGTCCCCGACCGACTCACCGATCGGCAGCGTGCCGACGATCGTCGTGTAGTACGTCGAGATCGTACTCTCCGAAGAGGAGTTGCCCTCCTCGGGGCCGATCTTGGTGTCGCCTGAAGCACAGGCAGCGAGGGTGAGCGCGAACAACAGGCTGGTGGTCTTCATCGGTCGGCGCGCGCCTGTGCAAACAGCGGTCCGCAGTCCAACTCCCCGACCACACAGCGATCCGGCCGCGCACACGTGCCAGGCTCGCGCGCGACGCGGGTTCAGCGGCTACTCGAGTTGCCGCGGTGAAGAGCGTCAGCGCTGCGCAACGAAGGTGCCATCCTCACGGTAGACGACGGTCGTTGGCGGCGCTCTGAACGAGATCTCGAACGTCGTGGTGCCGTCGGGTGCGACGAGCTTCTTCGCACCGCTCGGGACGTGGCGTGGATATGCGACGGCGAATGCCCGCATCACGGCCGCGGGGATCGCGCCGAGCCTGATCGCGCCGTGGGTCAGGGCAGGGGCCGGCGTCGGCGGAGGGAGTACGGGGATGATCCGCTCGGGCGGCGGTGGCGGCTTCTCGTACGAGCAGAACCCGATGCCCACGTTGATAGCGCCGATCAGCAACATGCCGCCGGTTACCGGGACCCAGTACTTCCGATGCTTGCGCGAGAACGGCCGCGCGCGATCCTTGGACACCCGGGTCGTTTAGCACGCCGTCGTCGGCCACCCCAGGGACACAACGTCGCGCGCCTGGCAGCGACCGCCTGACATGGACATGAGTAGAGCGCGAGACCCCGGGAGCAGCACGTCAGCGCTTCGGCCCCAGGGTAGGGTCCGCCGAGTGAGCTGCTGGCAACGCTACTGGTTCGCCGACAGCGGACGGTTCGCGGCCGCGGTGGTCAGGATCGCGATCGCGGCCGCGGTGTTGATGTCACTGACGCGGCTGATGTCGTTGCCGTCGCTGGTCGCCCCGGCGCCGCTGTATCGCTCGATCGGGATCTGGATGCTGCTCGGGCACACGCCGCCGCCGGCCGCGCTCGTCGATTTGCTGTGGATCTGCGCGTGGGCCGGTACGCTCGCGATGCTCGTCGGCTGGCGCACGCGAACCGCGACGATCGTCAGCTTCGTCGCGGCGAGCTCGCTGGCGGCGCTGTCGTTCTCGGGGAGCGCGGCGTGGTCGCACCAGTACAACGTCGTGCTGATCGCCCAGGCTGCGTTCCTCGGCGCGCGCGGTGGGGACGTGCTCAGCGTCGACGCCGCCGTGCGGAGCCGGCGCGGCCTCCCGCCGCTCGACATCGCCGGCGGCTATCAGTGGTCACTGCGCCTCGTGCAGCTCTCGGTCGCGCTGATGTTCGCGGGCGCGTTGTTCTACAAGCTGGCGAGCGGCCTCGGCACGCTCGCATGGGCGCTGTCCGACAACCCCCGCCACCAGCTGCTCGTGCGCTTCGATCTCGCAGGGCTGCCGCGCCCCGAGCTCGTGGAGTGGATGATCGACGACGTCTGGCGCTACCGCACGGCGGCAATGCTCAACCTCGTCGCGCAGCTCGTGCCGAGCCTCGCGTGCATCTTCGTGCGCCGACCGTGGGTGCGGGCGATCGGCGGGCTGGCGTTCGTGATCGAGACCATCTGCCTTGGCCTCGTGATCGGGCTGTGGAATCCGCAATGGCTGCCGCTGGCCGCGGTGTTCATCGACTGGGATCGGCTGATCCGTCATCTGGCGGATCGTCCTCTGCCGCCGCGTGCGTTCGAGTCACCGTCGCGTGGTGTCCCGATCTTCATCGCCGTGTTCCTCGGGTACACGCTCCTCACCGCGTTCGTGCCCACGCTCGACCGCAGGCTCAACACCTATCCGTTCTCCGGGTTCCCGATGTTCTCGTCGATCCGTGCAGCGGCGCCGTACGACGAGCACCGCCCGTACCGGCTCGCTGGCGATCACATCGAGGTCATCGGTGGCCAGGTTCACGTGTTCGCGCAGCGCTGGCTCGACCACACCCCGCGCGGCATCTACAAGCTCGGCGATCCGGGGAAGGTTCGCGCGAAGCTCGCCTCGGTGCTCGCCGAGGCGCCGCGCCGCTATCCGGACGCCACGATCCGCGGCCTTCGTCACTACCTGATGATCTTCGAGGCGCCGGCGTATCCGGCACCCGCGCACTTCGAGCGCCACCGGCTCGCGATCACGGGCGAGCTGTTGCCCGACGGAACGTTCCACTCGGCACTCGGCACGTGGCGCGGCTCGACTGTCACGCTCGGCTCGCTCGGGATCGACACCACGAACGCGACGCTCGAGATCTATCGCGACAACGAGCGCACGCCGCTCGCGGTCACCGCCCGACGCCGCGGCACCACGTTCGAGCTGCCCGCGATCGAAGGCGATCCACTTCACGCCGTCGCCGTGATCGACGGCGTGCGCTGGCTCGTCGCGACCCGGCGCTGACCCGCGCTTGCGCAGCGGCGGTCCGGCGTCGGCGCCGAGCATCATGCGGCGGATCACGGGCAGCGGTGCTTCGCCGTGGCTCGGGACCTGATCATGAAACTCGTGCAGTGGCTTGCCGGGGTTCGCGCGCTGCAAGTCCGCGCGCAGCTCGAGGAGGAACGTCCTCCTGGCGACCGTGCACGGAGCGATCGTGCACGCGGAGGACGCCGGAGGACGCCGGAGCACGCCGGAGCACCGGGCTACGTCAGCAGCGCCATCAGGTCCGCCGGCAGCGGTGCCTCCGCCGTCAGGCGCCGGCGATCGGGATGCGGGAACGTCACGCGCGCCGCATGCAGCGCGTGGCGTGGCAGCACGAACAGCTCCGCCAGATCTGCGACCAGGCCCTCGTCGCAGAACCGGATGAAGGCATCATCGCCGTGCGCGTAGAGCTTGTCGCCGACGATCGGGAAGCCCGCGTGCGCGAGGTGCGCGCGGATCTGGTGCTGGCGCCCGGTGACGAGCGTGCAGCGCACGAGCGCGTAGTCGCCGTGGCGTTGTTCGACGCGGACGCGCGTGATCGCTTGCAGGCCGCCGGGACCGGTGAGCATGCGGACGTGGGGCAGCCGGGTGGGATCGCCGGGCTGCGCGACCCGCAGTGGGATGTCGAGCGTGGCCTCGATGTCCCACGGCGGCTGGCCGTGGACGATCGCGAGGTACTCCTTGGTGACCGCCGTCTTCGTCGCGAACGCGCCCTTGATCGTGGCGGCCGCCTCGCGGTCGCGGGCGACGACGAGGCAACCCGAGGTCTCGCGGTCGAGACGGTGGCAGATCTGGAGCTCGGGCTCGTCGGGGAAGCGCTCGCTCATCACGCGGGTCAGCGTGTTGAAGTAGAACTTCGCCGAGGCGTGGACCGGCAGGCCGGCCGGCTTGTCGATCACGTAGAGCCGCGGATCGCTGAGCACGATGCCGAACGTCCGCGGGCAGGGCGGCTCCTGGCGCGCGGGGCGGCGAATCACGTAGCGCTCGCCGGCGACGACGGTCGTCGCGGGTTTGAGCGCACCACCGCTGTGACCTTCGGCGCGGCGCAGCTGCTTCTCGATCACCTGCTGGATCTTGGTGCGCGATAGCCGCGTGATCTGCGTCTTGACGAAGTGATCGAGGCGCAGGCCCGCGAGCTCGGGCGGAACCACGAGGTGGCGCTCGACGATCTTCGGCGAGCCGTCGGCCTCGAGGTGCGAGGTGGTGCCCCAGTCGAGCGAGAGATCCGCACCGGGCGGCAGGGTGAACGTGGTGACCGCGGGTGCGGCGACGAGATCGAGGTCCCCGAGATCGATCGATGGCTCGACGTCGTCGACG
>JAYUYE010000074.1:0-2159 GCA_043752985.1 Myxococcales bacterium | reverse complement strand
GAGTCGCCCCCCGCTTCTCCGACAACGTCTGGTCGGCGTCCGGGTTCTTCGTCGGCTGCACGTGCACGGTGATGCGCATCCGCTTGATCTGGTCGTGTTGGCGCAGCGTGCCGGCGACCTGCGCGAGCAACGGGCCGCTGTCCTTCGCCAACCTGTCCTTGGTGAACGTCAGCGGTGCCAGCAGCTCGAGGCGATCGGTACTGAGCACCACGAGGGCATCGCCGCGGTCGGGGCAGCCGTCGTCGTCCTCGACGCCGTTTACCACCTCGCCGTCGTTGGGGCACTTGTCGGCCGTATCGAGGATGCCGTCCTTGTCGTTGTCGGGGTCCGGGCAGCCGTCACCGTCGCGATACGAGTCGCGGTCTTCGACCTCCGCCGGGCATGCGTCCTGCGCATCGGCGACACCGTCGGCGTCGTTGTCGCGGTCGACGCAGCCGTCATTGTCCTCGAAGCCGTCCTTGTCCTCGGGTTCCATGAGGCAGCGGTCGTCGCCATCGAGGATGCCGTCACCGTCGTTGTCGGGATCGGGGCAGCCGTCGGTGTCGTCGAATAGATCGCGGTCCTCCGCCTCCCCCGGACACTTGTCCTCCTCGTCGAGCACGCCGTCGTTATCGCGATCGACCTTGGGCGGAGCGACCACGACGACCCTGGGCTCCGGATCTCGGGTGCCGCCACCGAACGTCGGGACGAACGACACGCCGATCATGAATTCGCCGTAGCTCGCGTTGAGATGGAACGGCGCCTGCTGCGACGGGCCGCGCATGAACCGCGCCTCGGCACGGATCGCGATCGACTTCGTGGCGAACAACCGGATCCCGCCGCCGACCTGAAGGAGCATGTCGGTGTCGCTGCCGAGGACCTCGTCACTCGAGCTGACGCGCCACACGCCGAGCCCCAGCGTCGCGAACGGCACGATCTGCTCGGGGAGCGCGAAGGTCGTACACGGGCACCTGTACTGGAACAGAGCGTGCGCGCGCGCACTGTAGATGCTGGCGCCGTCCCGGGTGACCTTGGTGGTCGCCCGCACCCAGTTGCCCTCCAGCTCGACGCCGAACCAGCGGTCGAGAAAGTAGGCAACCCGGAACCCGAGCTCCATGTTGACGCGCTCGAGCTCCTGCCGGTTTGGCTGGACCTCGATGTCGTAGAACTGATGGAAAAAATTCGAGATGAAGCCGCCGCCGTAGACCCCGGCTTCGAGCGGCGAGGACGCTGCCGCCGCGACCGGCTCAGCCGGTGCTTCGGAATCCGCTGACGCGGCAGAACAGAGCGCCAGAACCATGGCTCCGGCAAGACATCGACCCATGAAGGCCACCTGCGATCATCGTATCCCGAGCCGTGCGCTTTCGCTCACTCACGCCCATCAAACGCTGGCGTGCTTGTCGGCCGCTAGAGATCGTGGTGTCCTCGTCGCAGATGCGCACCCTCGAGCAAGAGAAGATTGCAGTTATCGGTCTCGGCTACGTCGGACTTCCCGTCGCGCTGTCGTTCGGCCGCAAGCTGCCGACGGTCGGCTTCGACATTCGCCAGCGCCGCATCGATGAGCTCAAGAAGGGCCACGACGACACGCTCGAGGTAACCGGCGAGCAGCTGACCGCTGCGACCAAGCTCGAGATGACCTCCGACCCGGCGAAGCTCGGCGACTGCACGTTTTACATTGTCGCGGTCCCCACGCCGATCGACATCAACAACCGCCCCGATCTCGGACCGATGATCAGCGCGAGCAAGACGATCGGCCCGCACCTCAACAAGGGCGACATCGTCGTCTACGAGTCGACCGTGTACCCGGGCGTGACCGAGGAGGTCTGCGGCCCGATCCTCGACGCCCAGAGCGGTCTGAAGAACGGCATCGACTACTTTCTCGGCTACTCGCCGGAGCGGATCAACCCGGGCGACAAGGAGCACACGTTCGAGAAGATCGTGAAGGTGGTCGCCGGCCAGACGCCCGAGGCCCTCGAGCGCGTCGCGAAGGTCTACGCGTCCGTCGTGACCGCCGGCGTGCACAAAGCGCCGTCGATCAAGGTCGCCGAGGCGGCGAAGGTCATCGAGAACACGCAGCGTGACCTCAACATCGCGCTGATGAACGAGCTCGCGCTGATCTTCGATCGCATGGGCATCCGCACCGCGGACGTGCTCGAGGCTGCCGGCACCAAGTGGAACTT
>JAYUYE010000073.1:0-5595 GCA_043752985.1 Myxococcales bacterium | reverse complement strand
CTCGCGGCGGTCGAGCAGCTCACGAACGCGAAGTTCGGCGACGGCACCCAGCCGTTGCTCGTCAGCGTGCGCTCCGGTGCACCTGCCTCGATGCCCGGGATGATGGATACGATCCTCAACCTCGGCCTCAACGATCAGACGGTCGCGGCGGTCGCGGCGCAGTCGGGCAATCCCGTGTTCGCATGGGACTGCTACCGCCGGTTCGTGGGCATGTACGGCGAGGTCGTGCTCGGGATCGTCGCGGCGAACGAGCACGAGGAGGAGCCGTTCGATCTGATCCTCGACGAGGTCAAGCGCAAGCACCGCGCGAACCGCGACCAGGATCTGACCGAGGCTGCGCTCCGCGAGGTCGTGGCGCTGTTCAAGGCGAAGATCCAGACGGTCACGGGCGCCCCGTTCCCCGATGACGTTCGCATCCAGCTGTGGGGCGCGATCGGCGCGGTGTTCCGGTCGTGGAACAACCCGCGCGCCGACTACTACCGGAAGATGCACGGCATCTCGGCGACGATCGGCACCGCGGTCAACGTCCAGGCGATGGTCTACGGCAACCTCGGCGATGACTGCGCGACCGGCGTCGCGTTCACGCGAAACCCCGCGACCGGTACCGCGGAGCTCTACGGCGAGTTCCTGATCAACGCGCAGGGCGAGGACGTCGTCGCTGGCATTCGCACGCCGGAGTCGATCAGCGAGCTCGGCAAGAAGCTGCCGGCCGCGTACGCCGAGCTCGTCCGCGTCGCGAAGCTCCTCGAGGATCACTTCCGCGACATGCAGGACCTCGAGTTCACGATCCAGAAGGGGCAGCTGTTCATGCTCCAGACCCGCGGCGGCAAGCGCACGGGCAAGGCGATGGTGAAGATCGCGGTCGACCTCGTCGCCGAGGGCAAGCTGACGCCGCGCGAGGCCGTGTTGCGGATCGAGCCTGCGAAGCTCGACGAGGTTCTCCACCCGACGATCGATCCAAAGGCGCGGCCGGTCGCGGTCGCGAAGGGGCTGCCGGCCTCGCCCGGTGCCGCGATCGGTCGCATCGTGTTCACCGCGAACGCCGCCGAGGAGTGGGCGAACAGGGGCGAGCGCGTGATCCTGATGCGCACGGATACCTCGCCCGAGGACATCCACGGCATGAAGGCCGCCATGGGCATCGTCACCGGCCGCGGCGGGATGACCAGTCACGCTGCCGTCGTCGCGCGCGGCATGGGCAAGTGCTGCGTGACCTCGTGCACCGCGCTCCGCGTCGATGCGGCGAAGAAGACCGCGTCGATCGTCGGCGGCGGCAAGGAGATCAAGCTCAAGGAGGGCGACACGATCACGCTCGACGGCTCGACCGGCGAGCTGTTCCTCGGCTCGGCGCCGCTCGTCCCCGCACACCTCGGCACCGAGCTCGGCACGCTGATGGAGTGGGTCGACACGTTCCGCACGCTGAAGATCCGCACTAACGCCGACACGCCGACCGACGCGCGCACCGCGCGCAGCTTTGGCGCCGAGGGCATCGGTCTGTGCCGGACCGAGCACATGTTCTTCCAGCCCGAGCGGCTGATGGCGGTGCGCGAGATGATCCTCGCCGCCGACGAGACCGGCCGGCGCGCTGCGCTCGCGAAGATCCTGCCGATGCAGAAGGGCGACTTCGCCGAGCTGTTCCGCGTGATGGACGGCCTGCCGGTCACGATCCGGCTCCTCGATCCGCCGCTCCACGAGTTCCTGCCCCACTCCGCGAAGGACATCGAGGACGTCGCCGCCGAGATGGGCAAGAGCGTCTCCGTGATCACGGCGAAGGTCGCCGAGCTCACCGAGGCGAACCCGATGCTCGGCCACCGTGGCTGCCGGCTCGGCATCACGTTCCCCGAGATCTACGAGATCCAGACCCAGGCGATCGCCGAGGCTGCGGCCGAGGTCACCGCGGAGGGTGTCGCGGTGCATCCGGAGATCATGATCCCGCTCGTGATGGTGGCCGAGGAGCTGCGCCGGCTGCGCGAGCTCGTCGCAAAGGCGTTCGACAAGGGGCTCGGCACCACGGTGCTTCCGTACACGATCGGAACGATGATCGAACTGCCGCGCGCGTGCGTGGTCGCAGACCGGATCGCGGAGCACGCGGACTTCTTCTCGTTCGGTACCAACGACCTGACCCAGACCACGTTCGGCCTGTCGCGCGATGACGCGAGCCGGTTTCTCGGCGCGTACCTCGATACCGGGGTGCTCAAGGTCGATCCGTTCGTCGCGCTCGACCAAGAGGGTGTCGGCGCTCTGATCGAGCTTGGAGTTCGCGGCGGGCGCGCGACCCGCCCCACCCTCAAGATCGGCATCTGCGGCGAGCACGGCGGTGACCCGAGCTCGGTCGAGTTCTGCCATCGCGCAGGTTTTGATTACGTCTCGTGCTCCCCGTTCCGGGTACCGATCGCCCGTGTGGCGGCGGCCCGGGCAGCCCTGGCCGAGGCACAGAAGTGACCCGAGAAGTGAGCAACATCATGCAGGCAACCCTGGCCGCTCCGGCCCGGTCGAAGTGGCTTCCCATGTCCTTGGCCAAGCGTTTGAGGGGAGTTTGCCTGTGCGGGCTCCTCACCGCTTGCACGGCGGGATCCGACGAGGTCCGGCCGCCCAACGATGAGCTGTTCTTCCCGACCGGCATCGTGGTGGCCGAATCGCAGGGCGTGGCATTCGTCACCAACGCCAACTCCGAGCTTCGCTACGACTCCGGCGCGATCTCGGTGCTCTCGCTCGACAAGGTCGACAGTGTGATCGCGAGCTGGATCACCAACGGCGACGTCCCCAGCGACTGCGAGCCTGACCCCGATCATACCGAGACGCTGATCTGCGAAGAGGCGATGTTCATCAACGCGGATGCAGGCGTCCGGATCGGCAACTTCGCCACCGAGATCGCGGTCCAGGATCTCGGCAGCAACATGCTGCGTCTCGTAGTTCCGACCCGCGGTGATCCGTCGATTGCCTGGGCCGACTGGGACGGCACGCAGCTGTCGTGCAACTCGAACGGCGAGCCCAACGCGCTCTGCGACGACTCGCATCGCCTGTCGTACGTCCAGAACAATGCGGATCTGTCGGGCATCCCCGAGGAGCCGTTCGGCGTGTACGCCGACAGCGCCGGTGAGTTCGCCGTCGTCACGCACCTGACGAGTGGTGCGGTCACGCTGATCGATTCGCCGAGGACCGGCACCGTGCAGGTCGCGGATGTGCTGACGGGCATCTTCGCGGCCGATCCTTCTAACGGCCTGCGTGGCGCGACCGGCGTGGTCGGCCTGCCGCGCACGAGCGGCGGCATCGTCTACGTCGGCAGCCGCACCGAGGACCGGATCCAGACGTTCACCGTCGGTCGTCCAGTCAACGCCGCGCCGCCGTATCTGCTCCCGGGCGCGTGGTTCTTCCTCGATGCAGTGGGCGCCAACACGGGCGGCTCGAACGACACGCGCGGCATGGCGTTCTCGCCCGACTCGAGCCACCTCTACCTCGTCAACCGCCGCCCGCCGAGCGTGCAGATCTTCGACACCACGACCGGCCCTGCCGGCTACCCGCAGAACCGCGCGATCGGTGCGACCGATATCTGCCGGCAGGCTTCGACGGTGGCGGTCTCCGGCACCGGAGACTCCGAGCGCGCGTACGTCACGTGCTTTCAGGACGGGCTGCTTTACATCATCGATCCACGCGGGCGCGTCGAGCTCGAGGACATCGTCCTCGTCGGCCGCGGTCCGTACGCAGTCGCGGCCGCCGCGACGCGCAACAAGGTGTTCGTCACCAACTTCCTCGAGGACACGATCGCTGTCCTCGACACCGCACCGACCTCGACCCGACGCAATCGCGTCGTGCTGCGGATCGGAAAGCAGAGGGTCCCGTGATGCGTCGGTCTCGCTTCCTCGTGTCCGCGCTTGCTGCGACGGCGATCGCCGTCTCGTGCGGTGACACCACCACCACAGCGCCGAGCCAGCTCAACCTCGACCGCCCGGTCGACGTGGCGTTCGCGTGTTACGGCGGCCTCCGGGTCACCAACGGTGGTCCGGCGACCCCGACTCAAGACGTGATCACCACGGCGCAGCCGCACGCAGCCTGTGACACCCGCTCGGGCCCGCACGACAGCTCCGAGCCGGTGCCCGTCGCGCCCGGCCAAGAGAGCCTGACCGCGAGTGGTGGCGCTCCGATCGGCGCCGCTGCCTGGTACGGGTTCATCCTGCAGAGCGCGCCCGGCACTGTCGCGGTTGCGCGGTTCCCGACCAAGCCCAGCGCGGCCTTCTCCGGCGGCGACGTGCTGATGCTCGATGCGGATCCGCTGACGCCCGGCAAGAACGGGATCAGCGTCGGCGAGGACCCGATCGCGATCGTTCCGGACAACACGGGCTGCTGGCAGGTCGTCGCGAACGCGGGTTCGTGCGATCTGTCCGGGCTCGAGGTCAACAGCGCGCTCGACAACGACCCCGCTGTTCGCGTGAACCGGATCCCGGTCAAGAATGCCAACGGTGTGGTCCTCCGGGCGAAGCCCGCAGCGATGGTCGCGGAGCCGACCGGTGGCGTGATCGGTACGACGTGCTCGCCGGATCATCCGAGCGGCATCGTCTACGTCGCGTATCCGGGCTGCCACTTGGTGGCCGCGGTCAACACGGCAGACGGCACGATCGTCGGAGGCATTCGCTACGACGCCGTGGGCCTAGCAGCGGTGCTGACCGCCGCCGAGATTCCCTCGGTGTCGTGCCCCGCCGAGTGCGGTGGCGGTGGTGCGATCACCAGCGGACCGCGTCCCGTTGCCCTCGATCTCGAGGAAGATCCGTTGGCCGCGCCGATCACGCGACGGCTGCTGATCGGCTCCGACAACGCGGCATCGTTGACGCTGGTCGAGCTCGACGAGCTGACCTCGCTCCCCGAGTCGCTGCGCCCGATTCTCCTCGCGACCACGATCGCACCTCCCGGAGTGCTCGGCGTCACCAACGTCGCGATCGCTCCTCAGATCGGAATGGGCGGCGCGGGCGGCGTGATCAACAACGACCTGTCGAACACGAAGTTCAACTTCGGCTACGCGGTCACGACCGATGACACGATCCGCGTCGTCGATCTCGATGGTTCACGCGAGTGCGACACGCAGGTCGATCCGCGGTTGATCCAGTCGAACGTCAACCTGTCGGAGCTGTCGTGCTTCCCGATCGGCACGCCGGGCACGCAGCGTCGTCCCGGCGCGAAGGGGCCGGGCATCGAGCTGGTCGGCGAGGCCATCCCGACGTCGATCGAGATCTTCCGCGCGCAGGAGTTCGAGCCCGATCCGCGGCTGACCGGCCCGACGAAGCTGATCGGTTACTTCGGCATCATCACGGCGGCGACCGGCGCGACGTTCGTGCTCAACGTTGACGACGACGACTATCCCGACTTCGAGAACGCGAGCGATCCACTCGAGGTCCAGCTGCCACTCGCGATCGCGCACCAGCTCCGCGATGCACTGCAGGCGCGTGATCTGCGCGCCACCACCGATGTCGACGGTGTGACGAAGAAGATCTGTGACACCGCGGGTCCCGACCCCGATGCGCAGACCGGCAACTTCGGCGGCCCGCGTGCGACGGCCGCGCCCACGCGCAACGTTCCGGCCGGCACGGTCGCGCCCGAGAAGGTTCA
>JAYUYE010000072.1:0-2161 GCA_043752985.1 Myxococcales bacterium | reverse complement strand
CTCAGAAGCGCAGGAACGCGGAGCCCCACGTCAATCCGGCGCCGAAGGCCACGAGACACACGAGGTTGCCCGGCTTGATCTTGCCGACCTCGATCGCGTCGTACATGCACATCGGGATCGAAGCGGCGGTGGTGTTGCCCCACTTCATGATCGTGTTGTGGACCTTCTCGGGTGGCATCCCGATCATCTGCGCGACCATCTGATTGATCCGCAGATTCGCCTGGTGCGGAATCATCATGTCGACGTTCGCGAGCGTGATGTTGTTCGCGATCATGCCCTCCATGATCGCCTGCGGCATGCGGGTGACCGCGTGCTTGAACACCTTCTTGCCGTTCATCGACGGGAAGTGACCGCGCTCGGCCATCGCCGCCTCGGAGATGCGCGGGTTCCGGGCGCTCGCCGGGTACTCCGTCCACAGGATCTCCGCTTCGCTGCCATCCGCGTGGATGTGCGTCGACAGGATCATGTGCTCTTCGTTCTCCGCGCGACCGATCACGACCGCGCCGGCGCCATCTCCGAACAGCACGGTGATGTCACGCCCCGCGGTCGAGACATCGAGACCCGTCGAGTGAACCTCGGAGCCGATCAACAGGATGTTCTTGAACATCCCGGTGCGGATATACGCGTCGGCGATCGACAGACCGTAGATGAAACCCGTGCACTGCTGGCGGATGTCGAGGCACGGGATCTCCGTCATGCCGAGCGCGCGCTGCACGAACACCCCGGTTCCCGGGAAGAAGTAATCCGGCGACAACGTCGCGTAGATGATCATGTCGATGTCCTTCGCATCGACCTTCGCGCGCTCCATCGCTTCCTTGCTCGCGGCGGTCGCGAGCGAGCAGCCGGTCTCGCCCTCCTCGACCCAATGCCGCTGCTCGATGCCGGTGCGCTCCACGATCCACTCGTGCGACGTCTCCATCTTCGCGGCGAGGTCATTGTTGGTGACGATGCGCTTGGGCACCGACATGCCGATGCCCAGGATGCGGCTGCGATGACTCATTGGACGTGGCTACCACGGCGCCTCGCATCAGAGCGAGAGGGCGCGAGCCATGCGCGGGTGGAGCGCGACGGATGACTCGCCGCGTCAGGCCTACGGGTGTAGAGTTCGGGGCGATGAACTTGTTGCTGGTCCGCCATGGCGAGACGAACTGGAATCGCGAAGGGCGCTACCAGGGACGCACCGATATTCCGCTGTCGTCCGACGGGGAACTGCAGGTCGCGGCGCTTGGCTTGCGGCTCGCGCATCTCCCGATCGCGCGCGCGATCTCGTCGCCGCTATCACGCGCACGACGAACTGCCGAGGCGATCCTCGTGGGCCGCTCCACGCCACTGGAATTCGATGACGGGCTCCTCGAGATCTCGCACGGTGAATGGGAAGGCCAGCTCGCGAGTGACCTCGAGCTTTCGCACGCGGAGATGTTCGGGACTTGGCGCACCAACCCCGACCGCCACGTTCCCGCGGGACCCGGCGCCGAGACGCTCGGCGATGTCGAGGAGCGCGCGTGGCCCGTGCTGCTCAACCTGTGCTCGAGCCTCGGTCCCGATGACACGGGGTTGATCGCCGCTCACGATGCGGTCAATCGCGCACTGCTCTGCCGCGTGCTCGGCCTGCCGCTGTCGCGCGTGTGGATGTTCCGCCAGGCGCCTGCGACGCTCAATGTTCTTTCGGGCCCGTCGTTCGCCGAGCTCCAGCTCGTCCGCCTCAACGACAGCGAGCACGCGTCGCCACTGCTCGCCGAAGCGAGGCATCGCGCGCTGTAATCGCGCGGCGCACATGACGCCACGCGGCCGGTCGTCAGATATCGAGATTGCGGACGTTGAGCGCGTTCTCTTCGATGAACAGACGCCGCGGCTCGACGAGATCGCCCATCAGCTTCGTGAAGATGCCATCGGCCTCTTCCATCTCCTCGACCTTGACGCGGAGGAGGTGGCGCTTCGTCGGATCCATCGTGGTTTCCCACAGCTGGTCCGCGTTCATCTCGCCGAGACCCTTGTAGCGCTGGATGCCGAGACCTTTGCGCCCGAGCTCCTCGATCACCGAGGCGATCTCGTCCCAGCCCTTGATCTCGCGAGGCTCGTCCTTGTCGTGCGTGAGCACGAGCGGCTCGGTCAGCTGCGCGCGCAGCTCCGCGCTGATCTTGCGCAGCTCGACGAACTCCGC
>JAYUYE010000071.1:0-5597 GCA_043752985.1 Myxococcales bacterium | reverse complement strand
TCGAGTCCGACGGTGCGGCCCAGGTGATTCCCTGCGGTGCGCCGGCGCGGCGCAGGCGCGACAGGATGTTCTCGCCCTTGAGCTCGCTGAGCACCTTCATCGAGCCGGTGTACTGCGCCCACACGAACCGTGCGCCTGCGAGCTGCGCCTGGAGTGCGGCGGTCGGGCTCGCCGCGATCGCCGCATCGAGCGTCTTGAGGCGCGCCACGTAGTCGGCTTCCATGCCGAGCTCGATCTGCAGCTCGTTGACAAGGGTCGTGTTGAATACCTTGGTGGCCGGCAGCGGGGCAGCGAAGGTCCGTTCGCGCTCGGGAATCGAATTCCACTCCTCGTTCGACATCATGTCCGTCATGTCAGTCGTATCGATCATGAAGTTGGACAATGCGCGGCTGGAGGCGGGGACCCAGAACGCCCGCGCCTGATCGAACCACAGCATCCGGCCCGCGAGGCCCGCGGTCTCGATCTGCCGCTCGGATACTGTCAGCGTCATCTTCTCGAGGTAGTTCCCGAGCCGCGTCCAACCCGCGTCGTCGAGCGCGACGAAGTCGTCGAAGTCGTCATTGTTCGCGGCGAGCTGGGCCGCGCCGTAGGTGTTGAACCCGGCGATCGAGTTGGCGCGGTTCGCGGCGGTCGCCAGGCTGCGGTGCGAGGCGAGGAACGGGTCGAACGTCGTCTTGCGTGCCATCGTCGCGTCGAGGCTGATCCGCCACGCGCGGAACATGTCGGTAAAGACGTCGAAGTCCTCGTCCGCCGAGCTGGTGATCGAGCGGTCGGTGTTGTCGAGAGCGGCGGCGAACTCGTGGAACACGGAGCTTACCGTCTCCGAGATGATGCGGTGTTTCTCGAGCGCAGCAGCGTCTCCCGGCGTCGGGAATGCGTCAGGGAGGACCAGGTTCGCCGTGGTGACGCGGAGGTCCGCGGCCCCCGCATTGATCCGCTGCACGAGCAGCGAGCGGTCGAGGATCGCCTTGCCCATCGCCTCCATCGCGTCAACGGCAGCGCGGTCGGCGGCGGGAATCGTTCCGGCGGTACGAGCACGGCCGACGATGTTGAGCGCGTTCTGGATCCGCGTCGCGCCGTTCGCGTAGACGGTGCGGACGTTCGTCAGGTTTGCCTCGTTCATGTGATAGCGGCTCCGCGTCGAGCGCAGATGGGCCTGGCCTTCGAGGAGCAGCACGCCATTGTGCGCGCCGATCGTGAGCAGCACGTTCTTCATCTTGAGCTGCTCGTAGACGCCACGGATCGGCGTCGCCGGATCGTTGGAGCCGTTCCAGTTCGTCTTGCCGCGGCGGACGTCGGTGTCGAGCGTCGCGAGGTGCGTCATGCCGCTGTCGGTGCGGATGTCGACCTTGGCGTTGACCTTGTTGCCCTCGGCATCGATCTCGGTGCCGAACTTCGCGGCGATCAACAGACGACGAACAGTCGTGGCGTCATCCCAGCGCGCGCGACCGCGCAGCTCGATCTGGTTGCCGAGCAGCGAGTACGCGTGGGTGTCGTAGTACGTGTCGTCCATGAGGTCGGTGCCGAGCGAGAGCTCGCGCACGCCTTCGGTGTTCGGTGCGAAGCGGTCGGATTCGATCGTCAGCGCGACGAGCGGCATCTTCTCGCGTGCCGCCTGGCTGTCGGAGTCCCACGGCATCTCGTCGAGCGCGAAGCCGTAGGTGAACGCCTCCATCAGCTTGCTGCGGCGAAGCCGCGAGTACACCGTGCGGCCCTCGTTATCTGCCGTCAGCAGCAGTGCGCGAAGGCGCTGACCGGTGATGCCCTGGACGCCGAGCACGGACTCGACCTCGGCGTTGTCGCGTGCCCAGCCACCGCTCTGGCCGGTGAACGTCTGGTCGTCGATGAACGGCCGGGTCTCGAGGTCGACCTCGCAGCGCGGAAGGACGCCGTAGACCAGCTTGCCGAGCGCGAGCGCTCCGACGAAGTCGACCGCGTCCAGTTCGTCGAGGTCGTCATAGACGTCATCGTCGGCGGTGCCGGCATTGCCGTCGGGACCATGGCGATGAGCCACGATCGCGCGCGCCGCTTCGGCGGAGAGTGCGATCTCCCCGAGCTTGTCGGTGGTGGTCGTCGACTCGTTGACGAGCTTGAGCACCTCGGCGAGCTGGCAGCTCGAGTACCCGCCATCGGACTTGGCGTCCTTGCCGCCGAACGAGTCGGTGCGCTCGTCTCCGTCGACGCCAGTGCAACCAACTGCGAGCAAGAGCGAGAGGGGCAGGACAAGGCGCATGGTAATTGTCCGGTACAAGGGACGTGCCCGATCCCGGCGATGCAACAACACGGGCTTGGGGCGGTCGCTGGCTCGTCACGTAGCCGCGTCGCCGGCTGATCGACCAGCCAGCTTCCGCGAATCCATTGGGGATTCTGGATGGCGTACATGTTGCTGTCTGTGACATGGATGCGACGAATGTCTGTCCTGCTCGTCATGATGAGCAGTGTCGGTTGTGCGACCGGCGTCGGTAGCGAGATCGACGCCTACGTCGGAGGCGACAAGGCCGATGGCTCGTCCCAGCGGCTGAAGGCCGTGGATCGCTACCGGCTCGACGTCGCCGAGCCCTCTGATCTCACCCTCGTCGATGGCGAGCTCTACGTGATCAGCGACGTCCACTCGCGGATCTACGGGATCTCGCACGAGGGCCGGATCAAGGGCTCGACCGACATCGAAGGCTCCGACATGGAGGCGCTCTCGTTCGACAACCAGTATGACAAGTTCATCGTTGGCGATGAGAGCAGCGGCAAGATCTGGCGGATCGACCGCGATGGCTCGCGCGGCAGCCCGATCGAGCTCGCTGACGCCGAGGATGGCAACAGCGGCATCGAAGGCCTCGCGTTCGATGACGATGGCCACTTGTTCGTCGCCAAGGAGAAGAACCCGGCGCGCATCTACGAGCTCGATGCTGACGGCGAGATCCTCGCCGACACCAAGATCGAGTTCGCTGACGACTTGTCGGCGCTCGCCTGGAATCCCGAGGACGGCCACCTCTACGCGCTCAGCGACGAGGAGCAATCTCTCTACAAGCTCGACCGCGATCTCGAGATCGACACCGCATGGCGGCTCCCGATCGAGCACCCGGAAGGGCTCGCGTTCGATGGCGGCCGGATCTTCGTGGTGAGCGACAGCGAAGAGCGCCTGTACGAGCTCGAGCGCGACTAATCGTGGATTCGCGCGGACGGCAGATTGCCGGCCTCGCTCTCGTGCTTGCGCGGCCACCACAGAGCGCCCGCCAGCGCGAACAGTGCCGGTAGCGCCATCATCGCCGCGACGATCGGCAGGTAGTCCATCATCAGGCCGAGCAGCGACGGCGACCACAGATCGCCAAACAAGTGGATCGAGAAGATCGCGACGGCCATCGCGCTCGCTCGCATGAACGCGGGCACCGTTCGCAGCATGATGATGTTGATCGGCGACGTCGACAGGAACAGCCCGATCTCCGCGACCCCGGCAAACACGAAGAACAGCGAGGCGCTCGGAACGAGGAACGCGGCCGCGGTCATCGGCGCCGCGATCGCAACACCGATCGCACAGACGCGCAGCTGCGCGTTCGCAGCCATCCGGTTGTGCAGGTGGTCGTGCGCCGCACCTTCGGGAATCATGGGCATCCCGCGAACGGCACGATCAGCCATCCAGCCGCCGACGATCGTGCCCAGCGCACCGGCGATGACCGTGACCAGGCCGAACCGGAAGTTCGCAGCGGCCAGTGCCTGGGCCGCGGCATCGGGCGCCTTCGGGTCATTCGCGAGGTCGGCGAGGAAGTGCTCCGACAGGAACTTCGGCGCCCAGAACGCGAACGCGCCGATCGCGGCGGTGTGCGCGCAGTAGCCGAGCACCGCGCGGCGATAGAGCGGGACGCGGAACAGCGTGCCGGCGGTCTCGATGATCTTTGCCTTCGCATCCGCGAGGTGATTGCGCACCGGCTCCTGGATTGCGAGGCAGAGCAGGGCCAGCACCACGCCGGGGCCACCCGCCACGAAGAATGCGGTGCGCCAGCCATAGTGCTGCTGGATATAGCCACCGAGGAGATAGCCGCACGCCGAGCCGACGGGAACCGCGAGGAAGAAGACCGCGAGCATCTTCCCCTTCTTGTCGGGCGGTGAGACGTCGTCGATGATCGTGGGTGCGAGCGTTGCGTAGCTGGCTTCGCCGATGCCGACGCATGCGCGCGCGATCAGCAGCGCCCACAGACTGCTCGCCACACCGGACGCGACGGTGGCAACGCTCCACGTCAACACGCCGAACGTGATCAGCTTCTTGCGCGACAGCCGATCGCCGAGCTTGCCGAACATCGGCGCGGTCACGAAGTAGCCGAGCAGGAACACGGTGGCCAGCAGTCCGCCCTGGAAGTTTGTCAGCCCGAGCTCTCGCATCAGCGGCGGCAGCACCGCCGCGACGACGAACCGATCGAGGTAGTTGAGGAAGTTCAGGCCGGTGAGCAGGGCGACGATCGCGCCACGACTCTTGATCACCTTTGGCGGCCGTAGGTGTACTGGAACGTGGCGGTCAGCGGGATGATCAGCCCGGACGCCGTCTCGCCCGTCGTGCTCGCCGTCATTTTGTGATAGCGAAAGCCCGACTCGACAACGATCGATGCGATGCCGGTCATGCTGCGGCTGAGGTCGTAGCGGAGGCCCCCGACGAGCTCGCCGCCAGAGTCGCCGCTGCTGGTCGACGAGCTGCCCGAGTCCCTGCTTGCGATGTACGAGTAGCCGGCGCCGATGTACGGCGATAGCCGCGCCTTCGTGATCGCCCAGCGGAACAGTAGGTCGATCGCGAGGTAGCTCGACGCTTTACCGACCCGCAACGCGACGTCGTACTGGCCGGCGCGAACACCGAAGTCGAACATGTAGATCGACTCGGCGGTACGCAGATCGACTCCGCCGCCGGCACCGAACATGTAGCCGATCGCGAGGACCGGCACACCGCCGGCGCCGACCGTCGCGCCCTCCTGGACGAGGAGCGCCATCACGCCGGTCGTCTCGTTGATCGCGACGGTCGCGGTGGTCTCGAACGGCACGTAGCCGTACTGCGTGACCTTGACCGTGTGCGGCCCCGGGACCACGACGACCTTCGCGGGCAACGTCCCGACGGTCTGGTCATCGACGGAGACCGAGGCACCCACGGGCGCGCCGGTGATCTCGAGTGTGCCGGTCGGTCCGGCAGCGGGTGCAACCGTGCGCAGCGTGAACTCGACGGACTTCGGCTCGCCATACTCGAGGAAGACGTCGCGCTCGTCGGACTGACCGTTGAGCTCGACGCGGACCCGCACACCGCCGCCCTTGACCGGCTTGTTGAACGGCGTGCTGCCGGAGTACTGGGTGTTGACGAACACGCGCGCGCCGGGCGGCTTCGTGGTCACGGTCAGCTTCGCGGGGCGAAGCTTGAGCTCTCCGAGCAGCCGCATGACGCGATCGAGCTCGGGCGACGCCGGCGCTTCCTTGATGTAGCGATCGAACCACTCGGAGGACTGGCGGTACTCGCCGAGCCGCTCGTAGTCGATGCCGATGTTGTAGAGCGCGAAGTGGTGCGGTGCGAGCTCGTACGCATGGAGGTAGTGCTCGATCGCAGCGCGGTAGTCCTTGCGCTTGTCGGCGGCCTC
>JAYUYE010000070.1:0-12802 GCA_043752985.1 Myxococcales bacterium | reverse complement strand
ATCGCACCGGCGTTCACAGCAAGGGCGATTCGAAGCCCCCGTGGGCGCTGATCATCGTGATCATGGTGCTGCTCGCCGCGGGCGCAGCAGTCGCCGTCGTCGTCATGATGGGCTAGCGGAGCGACTGGAGCTCTTCGAGCTGGTCGCTCGTGGGCGCGAGCGCCGCGACGCGCTTGATCGCTTCCTCGAGCTCCTTGGTCTTGCCGAGCTTCGCCGCGAGCGTGCCGACCGTGAACCAGCCCTGGACGAACTCGGGATTGAACCGGACTGACTTTAGCGCGATGGACAGCGCCTCGGTCGGCTTGCCGCGCGCGACGTCGGCGGCATACAGATACGCGTCGTAGATCGAAGGATCGGCCTGGGTGACCAGCTCGAGCTGGCCCTTCGCTGTCGGATCGTCGCCCTTGTTGTAGGCGATCACGCCGAGGCCGAAGTACGCCTGCGCGAGGCGGCGAGGCGACGCCTTCTCGAGCGCCTTGCCAGCGGCGGTATACGCATCGGCCGCAGTGGCGACATCTTCGGCTGCGAGCGCGAGCTTGCCCTTGACGATGAGCGCCTCCGGGAGATCCTTGATGCGCGTTGCGACGAGCGACTTCACCTTCTGCGCGAGCGCGCCGGTCGTCTTCGCGTCGGCAGAGACCACGTCGGCGGCGAGCAGGAACGCCTCCGTGTCCTTGCCCGAATTCTCGAGCGCCGCGGTCAGCGCGACCACCGCGTTCGCGATCTCGCCGCGCCGGAACGCGAGCCGGCCGCGCTCGCGATCGAGCCGCCACGTCTCGACGCCGGGCAGCTTCTCCGCCTGATCGAGCAGCAGGATCGCACCGGGATGGTCACCGTCGAGCATCCGGGCACGAGCACCCTCGAGCAGCTGCCGGGGCGTGGCGGTGGCGCCGAGATCCTTGAGCAGGGCGTCGAGGATCGCGCGGCCGCTGGTGGGCTCGCGGTCTTCGATCAGCAGCAGGGCGTTATCGAGCCGCGCCTCGGTGTTGCCGCTGCGCATGGCGTCCGCGAACGTGGTCCGCGCGCTACGGAAGTCGCCGAGCTCGAAATAGAGCCGCCCGAGCTCGAGCTGCGCGCGTGGCACGTCGACGCCAAGCGGGCCAGCGACGATCTTCTCGAGCAGGACCTTGGCCTTCTCGCGGCCGACGGGATCGGGCGTCATCCGCTGGATCGCCGCGTACACCGTGATCATCGGAATGGTCGCGCTGCTCGGGTTGAACTTCGGCTCGATCTTCTTGCGGGCTTCCTCGACGTCATCCTCGGCGAGATCGACCCACGCGCGCCCGATCAGCGCGAGCTCGAGCTGGGGCAGCTTCTTGAGCGCCGTGTCGAAATCGGTGCGCGCGCCGGCAAGATCGCCGGTGAGGTAGCGAGCGTGACCACGCACGGCAAGGCCGCGCGGTAGTGCGACGGCATCGGGGTTGCGCGCGAGAATGTCGAGCGCCTCGCCGGGTTTGCCGAGCGCGATCATCACCTGGGCCTGGGAGATCCGCGCGCGCCGGCTGCCCGGCCACACGCCGAGCGCGAGGATCGCGGCGGACTTCGCGCGCGCGAGCTCGTTGAACGTGTACAGCGTGTCGATCGCTTCCTCGCCGAACCGCTGATCCTCGGCGCCGACGTCCACACCGGCGCGCAGCGCGTTGAGCGCGGCCGGGACGTCGCGGAGCGCGAAGTCGACCTGGGCGAGCGCGAGGTTCGCGAGTGCGACCTGGGCGGGCGAGACGCCGCGCGTTTGCTCGGAGAGCGGCCTGCCACCCTCGGCGATCAGCTTGACGAGCTGGGTGCGGACCTCGACGGTGATCGTGTTGCCCGTGGAGATCTTGCCGCTCGCGGCGAGCAGGAACGCGCGCTCGATCAGCGCAGCGGGATGATCGGGCATCGCACCGATCGCGCGATCGACCGCAGAGAGCGCCGCATCCCATTCGCCGGTCTGCCCGGTCGCGCGTGCGAGACCGACCGCATACAGGGGACGCGGTTCGCGTTCGTGGGACGCCTTGAGGTTGGCCAGCGCGGTCCTGTAGTCGCCGTTGAGCAGGGCGGCCTGGCCGGAGACGTAGAGCACCGCGGCATCGTTCGCTGCCAGCCCGGCGGCGCGGTCGGCCGCAGCCTTCGCGGCCTTCGGATCGTTTTGCGCCAGCGCGAGGTAGGTCTGCGCGATCGCGGTGTCGAGCCCGCCGGCGTTGCCGAGCTTGTCGAGCAGTGCTTTCGCCTCGGCGATTCCGTCGCCGAACTCGTATGCGAGCACGGCGCGCGCGCGAGCGAGTGCGCCGCGGTTGTCGACGGTCGACGACGCGCGGGCAATTCCAGCGAGCCGATCGCGGGCGCCAGACCAGCCCTGCCAGGTGTCGGCTTTCGCGAGATCGACTGCCTGGTTGCGTGCCGCGGCGATCTGCTTCTCGAGGCGCAGCGCGCGAATCTTGAAGCCAGCAAACACGCCGCCACCGATCACCGCTGCGCCGATGAGGATCCACATCAGCACCGCGAACCGCGAGCGCGCGCGGCGGACTCCGGTCTTTAGTGGCTTGCCAGTGGTCGAGCTCACCGGCATATCCGTGAACGCTCCGCCGGACGGCTGCGATGCCGAGTCGAACTGGATCCGTGGATCGAGGCCCGCGGCAGGGGCCGTTGGTTCGTTCGCGGCCGCGCGCGCAGCACCGAATGCCTGCGGGCCGCCGGCTGCGACGGTCGACTTCGCCCACGCGGGCGAGCCCGGCGTCGCGTGCTCGACGCCGAACAGCGCATCGACCGCGGCGGCGGACTGCTGTTGCGCGACATTGAGCGCGAGCGTCTTGGTCGCGGCGTTGTTCGGCGCCTGGCCCGGAATCGCCGTGTGCGGCGCCATCGTGCGAGCGAGATGCGCCGGGCTCCCGGGCATCGGTTGCGCGGCGGCTGTCGGCAGTGCCGCATTGATGCCGCGCACGTTGCGCGGATCCTGCGGCAGCGGCTGGACCTGCATCATGTGTGGCTGCTGCGCGATCAGATGCGCGAGCGGAGGAACCTGCGCCTGCTCGGTCTTTCGCGATGCGGCGGGGCTCGGCGGCTGGAACGGTTGCTGATAAGCGCCCTGCCCGTACGGCGGCTGGTAGCCAGGTGGCTCGTATGCGTCGATCGGACCCGACGGCATCTTCACCGCGTTGCGCACGGCGGTGCCGCCCACGCGGCCGCCCTTCGTCTGCGGGATCGGCGTCTCCTCGACCTCGACAAGATCGTCGTTGTCGAGCTCGACCGACGACACCTCGGGGCGCTGTTTCGACCGTCCCGTTCCGGGCGTCGACGACGATGATGGAGCACTCCGCCGCGGTCCAGGCAGTCGCGTTGACGCCTTCACCGACCCCCGTGCGCCGTCGACGGGCGAGCCCTGGATCGGGCGTGCGCGCGATCTGGGCGGAGCCGCGACCACACCGAAGTCCTGCTCGTCCTCGACCTCGATTCCATCGTCATCGGGATCGACCTCCATCGTTCCCGATCGATCGCCGACCGCGAGGACCGAGGCCGGGATCATGAAGTCGGCGCCGCCACCCATCGCCTGCTGCCTGCCCGAGCGCTTCTTCGAGCCGGGCGCGGAGATCGACGTCGGCCGGGTGTACGTACCGCCCGTATCCTCGCCCCCAGGCTCGTCCTTGGGCTGGGTGTCCTCCTCGTCGGCGCTGTGGTTCGGATAGTGCTTCGTGCTCTCGTTCGTCGTGTGCTCGCCGGTTCCGCCGACGAAGCCCACCGAGGGATGGCTCGCCGAGAGCGACGGCCGTGCGCCGGCTCGCTGCGCGTCGGCGAGCAGCTGGGTGAGGTGACGGTCGTCGGGCGCGAACGGGCGCACGCGGTTGAACACGTCGACCGCCGCGGGCACGTCACCCTTCTTGAGCAGCGCCTCACCCTTCAGGATCTGCGCCGCGACCGAGGTGTGATCGAGCTCGAGTGCAACGCGCATCTCGGCGAGCACCTCGTCAAAACGCTTGAGCGCGAGCAGCGCCTGGCCGAGCACGATTCGACCATCGACCGTAGTTGGCCTACCGAGCAGGCCCAGGCGGCAGACCTTGACGGCCTCCTGGTACTGCCCGGACGTGACCAGTGTCTGGCCCCGGGTGACGAAGTCGCTTTGCGACACCTCTAGCCCGTAAGTTTACCCCACCCTGTGCGGCCTCGGCGAATCGGCTCCCTACCTCCGAAACCGATTTCTTCTGAGGTAGTCAGTTGACGGCGGCCGCCGTCTCGCCCACGGGCTCGCCAAGGCCGGGCATCTCGTCGCCGCGGAGCCGGCTCTCGTTGACCATCAACCACACCTTGCCCTGGCGCTCCCACAGCTGAACGGCATGGGTCTCTCTGAGGGTGCCGATGTCGTCGAGATACCAGGAGACCTTGATCTGCACCTTGGCCTCCTTGGCCCCGCGGGTGTCGACCTTGACGACCTCGTAGTCGGTGATCTTGAGGTTGTCGCCGCGCTCGTCCATCTCGTCGACGAACTCGGCGCGCTCCTTCGGCGGGATCTGACTCGCCGCGATCTCGTAGCGCGCCCACCGCATCCCGTCGTTGTACGACCGGATCGAGTCGGTCAGCGTCTCTTGATTCTTCTGAGCACCGCCACACGCGGCCACGAGCACGGACACGAACAGGAGCTTTCTCATACGTCACCTCCACCGGCCGCCCGCTTCTTGCGCACGGCCCTGATCGCTGCGAGATCGCGCGCACCAAGCTCGCGGGTCCCGATCAGCACGACGAGGAACACGAAGCCGACGACGCCGGCCTCGACGAGAGTCATCAGCTTGCCGTGGAGCGGCAGGAAGCGCCCGACCACCAGCGCGACCGCCGTGGCGATCCCGATCCGCACGAGGCTCGTGACCGGGATGAACGCGCCGAGCCGGCGGGAGAGGGCGTAGCCCGAGATCACGGCACCGAGCACCATCGCGCCACTCGTCACCGCGGCCGCGACCTCGAGCGTGTTGCCCGACTCGGCAGCCAGCGGGATCGCGATGTAGTTTGCGACCGCCGACACCGCGAGCGTGATCCCCGCGCTGATGATCGCATCGCGGGTATGCCCTGCCCCGTTGAGAATCGTCCCGTTGATCGCGAACATCGAGAACGCGACGTTGCCGATCGCGAGCCAGCGTAGCGCCGGGCCGCCGAGCACCGCGTAGTCAGGGGCGTAGATCAGACCGAGCATGTCGGCCGGGTTCGCCGCGAGCACGACGGCGATCGCCATCGCGAACATCAGGGAGTAGCGCGCGGTGACCTGGATGTAGCGCCGCGTGGTCTCCTTGTCGTCGGTGAACGTCGACCGCGACACGAGCGGGAACACGACGAACGTCGCGGCGATGATCGCCTGATACGACAGGCGGGCGAGGTTTTGAACCGCGGCGTAGTAACCGGTCTGCACGTCGGCGAGCACGCTCGGATCGGTGTGGTAGCCGGAGAGCCGGGTCGCCCATGGGATCGCCTGCTCGACCGCGGAGGCGAGCTCGGCGGCGTGAGCCGCGAAGTACTCCGTGGTCAGCCGCTTGATCAGCAGGCTGTCCGCGAACATCAGCGCGTTGAACAGCACCAGGTAGACCGCGACCCCGGCGAAGAACGTGATCAGTGGGCGGACCGGCAGCCGATCTTCCTTGGCGACCTTGCCCGGCATCCCGATCCACACGATCGCCGCGCACAGGATGATCGCGACCGCAGCGACCCAGCCGCCGATCACGCCGATCACGCCCATGCCCGCCATCGCCATGCCGAGGAGACCGACCACGCGGAGCGTCGCGAAGGTGACGTCGAGACCCGCCTGCTTGTGGAACTGGTGGAGGCCGTTCGCCGTACCGACGAACACCGCGTAGAACGAATAGCCGCCGACGATCAGGCCGGCCAGCATCAGCGGCGCGGTCTTCGTCATGTCGTGCAAGAGCCACGCAACGACCGGCGCCGCGGCGATGAAGGCGACGGCGATCACGAGGCCGAGCCGCACGTGCATGCGCAGTCCGGCTTGCTGGACGAGCCGCGCCTTGCCCGGCTCCCGCGCCGCGAACCGCGATACCGTCTGAATCGTGCCGGTGACGAGCACGTTGTTGACGAGCGACGCGACGTTCGAGACCAGGCTGTAGCTGCCGAACGCGGCGCGCGACAGGATGTTCGGGAGCCGGAACTGGATCACCAGTCCCGCGAACATGAAGTAGAACTTCGCGAACGCGATGTAGAGGACACCGCGTCCCGCGCTCGTGCCACCGGTCGTCGTCGCGGTGGCCGTCACCGGCGTCGTGCCCGGCGGCGGGTTCTCGGCGGCCGGAGATGGGGTCGTCGGGGCCTCCACGGTCTCTTGCCGTTAGCACGCCCCCTGACGAACCAGCAACTTACCGGCTACTTAGCGAAGCGCTTCTCGATCTGCGGCGCCTCCACATTCGGCTGACGGTCACTTCGGGCGCGTCACGACGACGTGCGCCTGCTTGTCCTTGTCGACGTAGCCGAACCGGAACGGCAGCTTGCGCTTCTTCTGCGTGCGCCACATCTCGATGAACGTGGCGTCGTGCACACTCGGCTGCGAGCTCTCGAGGAACGCACCGCTGTAGTAGCCGTAGGTCTCCTGGACCATGCCGGCCTTCTTCGCATACGCGGGCGGAATCCCGGTCGAGTCCGAGAGCATCCACGCGAGGTGATCCAGCATGTAGGTGCGGATCAGCGAGAAGTCGCCGCGCCACAGCAAGTAGCTCGCGCCCTTGGTCATCACGGTGACCTTCCCCTTCTTCTCGAGGTAGCGGACGAGCTGCGGGTTCTTCTTCAGGTAGTCGTCACCGAGGTTCCAGCCGACATGGCGATGCACGCGGACGGTGGTCTCGCCGACCTTGCGGTACCGGATCTCGACGTTCGCAAATGCGCGCGAGAAGCTCGGCGACTGCCAGTCGTGCTTGAGGCTCGTCTTCTTCTCGGAGTCCAGCACATCGATCTCGGCCTGATCGAGGTAGTCGATGTCGCCAGCGTCCGTGAACCGGAAGTACTGCATCGCCACCGGCTCGAAGCCACCTGCGACGAGACCGAGGAGGAACGAGCTGACTTGCCCCGGCAGATCGTTGCGCTGCTGCGCTGACAGATTGACGCTCGTGTTCGAGCCCACGGAGATCAAGCCGCCGATCTCGACGCGCAGCGCGCCGAGGCTGATGTCGAGCTGCGCGGGCGTCAGCATCCGCAGCCGCCGCGGATCGCCGGACTGCTCGAGCGAGATCGTGGTGATGTCGGTGGCGTTCGGAAACGCGACGAGCGCGGACAGCAGGTCGCCGCCGCCGAACGGATAGACGACCGTGGTCGGCACGGTCTTCGGCACGACCTCGTCGAACCAGGCGCGGCCTTTGACGAAGTACTGCGTGCGGAACTTGCCGAGCTGCTCGTTGATCTTCTTGCAGTGGCGCTCGACGATCTTGGTCACCTTCTCGGTGAGCTTCGGATCACCCTTGGTGAGCTCCGCGGGAACCGGTTGATCGCCGTTGCCGCACGCGGCCACGCGATACAGCAGCTTCGCGTCCTCGATGAAGTCGACCCCGTCGGCCGCCGCCGGGGCGACCATCACCATCACCGCGAGGAGGGACAGGGCCGAACTGCGCATGTTCGGGATAGACGCGCGATCGAGTGGTTTCATTCGCCGGCGATCGCGCCTTCGTACATCTTATCGAGCAGGGTCGCGTACTTCTTCTCGACGACCTTGCGCTTTACCTTGAGGCTCGGCGTCAGCTCGCCCTCGTCGACCGACAGATCCTTCGGCAGGATCTGGAACTGCTTCACCGTCTCGTACTTCGCGAGCGACTTGTTCACCTCGTCGAAGTACGGCGACAGCATTGTTTTGATCTCGGGGAGCTGGACGACCTCGGAGTAGGTCTTGCCGTTGAGGCCCTGTGCGGATGCCCACTTCATCGCACTCTCCTCATCGAGCGTGATGAGCGCGGTGACGAAGTTGCGCTTGTCGCCGTGGACGATCACCTGCGAGAGGTACGGACAGCCCGCCTTGAGCTTGCCCTCGATGTGCTGGGGCGCGATGTACTTGCCGCCCGAGGTCTTGATCAGATCCTTCTTGCGATCGGTGATCCGCAGGAAGCCGTGCTCGTCGACCTCGCCGATGTCGCCGGTGCGCAGCCAGCCGTCGTCGGTGAGCGCCTCCGCGGTCTGGTCCGCGAGGTTGTGATAGCCCTGCATGATGCCGGGCGACTTCATCAGGATCTCGCCGTCCTCGGGTGCGAGCTTGACCTCGGTGCCCGGCATCGGAAAGCCGACGGTGCCGAACGCGTACTTCGTGGGCCGGTTGACGAAGCTCGCCGCGCTCGACTCGGTGAGGCCGTAGCCCTCGAGGATCAGGATGTCGCACGCGTGGAAGAACTCCGCGATCTCGCGCGACAGCGGCGCCGATCCGGAGATGAAGTACTTCACGCGGCCGCCAAACCGCGCCTTGACCTTCGAGAACACGAGCTTGTCGGCGAGCTTGAGCTTGAGCGCGAGGAGGCCACCTGGCTCCTTGCCTGCCTGGCGGACCTTGCTGCCGGCCTTCCCGACGTGGACCGCCCACTCGAAGATCTTCTGCTTCATCCCGCCCTGCTTCGCCCCCTCGAGGATCTTGTTGTAGACCTTCTCGAAGATCCGCGGCACGGCGGCCATCAGCGTGGGCTTCACGACCGCGAGGTTCTCGACGATCTTGGGGATCCGACCATCGACGGCGCACACCGATCCGGAGGCGATGTGCCCGGCCATCAACACCTTGCCGAACGAGTGGGACATTGGCAGCCAGAGGTACTGCACGTCGTCGGCGTCCATGAGGCGCGTCGAGTTCATCGCGTCCGCGGTGTACGCCCAGCACTCGTGCAGCAAGCGGACGCCCTTCGGCTTGCCCGTGGTGCCCGACGTGTAGATCAAGGTCGCGAGGTGCTCGGGCTTGATCCCGGCGACGATGTCGTCGACCGCCTTCGGATCCTTGGCGAGCCACGCAGCGCCCGCGGCCTCGAGCTCGGCCAGGGTCATCACCCAGTCCTTGTCCGGCGCGCCCGGGCTGCCGTCGATCATGATCAGCTTCTGGACGCTCGGAATCTCCGCGCGATGCTTCGTGAGCTTCGCGAGCTGCGTGGTGTCCTCGATGAACACGTACTTGGTCTCGGAGTCGGCCAGGATGTACGAGCACTCCTCGGCCGTGCTCGACGGATAGACCGTCGTCGTGGCGCCACCGGCCGACAGGATGCCGAGATCGCAGAGCAGCCACTCGACGCGGGTGTTCGCGAGGATGCCGACGCGCTCCTCACGATGGAGCCCCAGGGAGAGCAACCCCGCCGCCATCGCCTTGACCCGCTCGTGCGCCTGCTTCCACGTCATGGAGCGCCACTCGTCGCCCACCGGATAGCGGTAGGCCTCGCGTTCCGGGGTTTCGGCGACACGCGTCGCGAGAAGCTGGGCGATCGACGTCGTCTTGCGGGTCAGGCGCTCGGGGGAGATCGATTCGGGCATTGCGGGCTGAACTATGCCCGCAGGATCGTCACTCCCGCAACGCAGGCTGTAGTGGATCCTCCCCGTTCTCCGGTGCGGTACCGTTGCGGGGTGACGGTCGACGCGCGTGACTGGCTCGATTCCCTCGCTACCGCATGGCGCAGCGAGCGGCTCGCGGCCCGCGCGAAGGTCGCGATGGAGCGCTCGGGCCGCATGCTCGCCGAGCGAGTTGCACTCGGTGTCGCGCTGGCGAACCTGCGGATCGTCGACGAGCGCTCGGCACCCGGTGAGCGCGTTCGCGTGCGCTTCACCGTTCCCGACGCGATCGATCTCGACAACCTGCGCATCTCACCGGGCGATCCGGTGCGGCTGTGGGCCGAGCATCCCGAGGAGCCAGGTGCCGTGCGCGGCGTCCTCGAGCGCCGCGAGGACCAGAGCCTCTGGCTGATGCTCGACCGCGCCGTCGACGAGATCGACCGCGACTACGCGCTCGATCCGGAAGTCCCCGAGCTGACGTTCGACCGCGGCGATGCGGCGATCCGGCGCGCGAAGTCCGCGCTCGCGACGAGCGACCTCGCCCGGCTGCGGGACGTCGCCGCCGGGATCAAGCCACCGCGCCCGATCGCGCCGGTGACCTGGACACCGTTCGATGACGACCTCGACGAGCGCCAGCGCGCCGCGGTCGATGCGGCACTGCGCAGCGGTGACATCGCGCTGATCCATGGCCCGCCGGGAACCGGCAAGACGCGCACGCTTGTCGAGGTCGTGCGCCAGCGTGTCGAGCGTGGCGAGCGCGTGCTGTGTGCGGCGCCGTCCAACACCGCAGTGGACAACCTCGGGCTGCGGCTGTCGAGTGCTGGCCTGCGCACGGTGCGGCTCGGTCATCCCGCGCGCGTTGCGCCCGCGCTGCAAGCGCTGACGATCGATGGTCAGGTCGATATCGACGGGGCGACCAGGCTCGCGCGCGAGTGGCACGATCGTGCACGCGCGCTGCGCAAGACGGCGGCCGGGCGCCACGGTGCCGAAGCGAAGGCGCTGTGGCAGGAAGCGCGCGCACTCGATCACGATGCGGCGCGCGAGATCGCGAATGCCGAGCGCGCGATCGTCGGGCGCGCGGACGTGATCCTCGCGACCTGCGTCGGCTGCGATCATCCGCTGCTCGGCTCGCTCGAGCGAGCTGACACCTCGCTGTTCGACTGCGTGATCGTTGACGAGGCCACGCAGGCCGCGGATCCGTTGCTGTTGATCGCGCTGTCACGCGCGAAGGTCGCGGTGCTCGCGGGCGATCCGCACCAGCTCGGTCCGGTGGTGATCGGCGGTCCGAGCGTGGAGGCGACGCTTGGCTCGACGGTGTTCGAGCGACTGACAACCGGCGCGGCGGTGATGCTCGAACAGCAGCACCGGATGCACGAACAGATCATGACGTTCCCGTCGCGCTCGAAGTACGACGCCCGGCTGCACGCGTCGCCGGCGGTCGGTGCTCACGTGCTCGAAGATCTTGGAATCGCGCCGGATCCGCTGCGCCCTCGCCCGCTGTGGCTCGTCGATACCGCGGGCAAGGACTGGATCGAGCAACGCACCGACTTCGAGCCCGGCGGTTCGCTCAACAACATGCCGTCGTTTCAATTCGATCCCAGTACGTTCAATTCGGGCAACGCGGAGCGCGTCGCGGCCGAGGCGCGCCGCCTGCTATCGCGCGGGCTCGCGCCGACGGATGTCGCGATCATCGCCGCCTACTCCGCGCAGGCACGCCGGCTGCGCGAGCTGCTCAAGACCGAGCGCGCCGCGGGGCTCGAGATCGGAACCGTCGACGGCTTCCAGGGCCGCGAGAAGGAAGCGGTGATCGTGGATCTGGTGCGCAGCAACGAGCGCGGCGAGATCGGCTTTCTGTCGAACACCCGGCGGATGAACGTCGCGCTGACTCGGGCGAAGCGGTTCCTGCTCGTCGTCGCGGACTCGTCGACGCTGGGCGAGCACCCGTACTACGCTCAGTTTCTGTCGTACATCGACGAGATCGATGCGCACGGCAGCGCCTGGAGCGATGACGCGCCGCCGTTCCCTTGAAGCGCGCGGCGACTTCTCATACAACCGGGCCACCGTGATCAAGTACCTCGCTCTCGCAGTTATCCTCTCGCTCTCCGTTGCTGGCTGTCAGAAATCGCCGGACCTGGGCCGCGTCCAGGAGGAGTCGCTCGAGCTCGTCAAGGTTCACGTCAAGGTGCTCGATCAGCTGCAGCGCCGCGCCGACGCGCTCCTGCTGCGCGGTCGCACTATCGGCGCGAGGGGCGGTGCTGGTTCCCAGGGAATCGCCGACGCGGGTCGGATCCTGACCGAGGCCCGCGGCCGACTCGACCAGCTGCGCGCCGCGACGGTGAAGGCGCCATCCTCGATCGCCGCCGCCGTGAAGACCGGCAGTGACGAAGAGCTCTACAAGGCGAGCGACGAGCTGGTCGAGCAGCTCGACACTGGCGCCACGCTGATTCGTGCCGATCTCGACGCCGTCGACCAGTGGCTGTCGATCGCCGAGGGCCGCCCGGCTCCCGCCGCCGCCGCGATGCCGCCGACGGCAACCCCGACCTCGCCGTCGGCGAACATGGCCCCGACGAGCGCCCCGACCGGGACGGCCGCTCCCGCTGCTGCGACCGGCTCGGCTGCACCACCGGCGACCCCGCCGACTCCGTAACGTCCGCGTCGCGCTATGCTCGGGGTCATGAAGATCCCGGTCGAGCCAAAGGTGATCATCCGCAGCTGTCGGGACTACGATCCGGAACGGATCCGGACGATCATTCGCGAGGGCCTCGAGGAGCTCGGCCTGCGTCCGTTCGGCCGGACGCTGGTCAAGCCGAACCTGGTCGCCGCCGGCCCGCTGTTCCCCTACGCGTACACCCGACCCGAGTTCGGCGAAGGCGTGCTGCGCGCGCTGCAGGACGTGGGCGGCGCCTCGATGACCGAGCTGGCCGCAGGCGAGCGCTGCGGGATCACGGTTCCGACCCGCGTCGCGTTCCGCGAGTCCGGCTGGGACGCGATGCTCAAGAAGGTCGACATCAAGCGCTACTGCTTCGAGGAGGAGCAGCAGGTCGAGATTCCGATGTCACATCCGGCGCGGCTGCGCGACTACCTGTTCACACCCGAGCCGGTCGCGCGCGCTGACTTCTTCGTCAACTGCCCCAAGTTCAAGGCGCATCCGTGGACGACGGTGACGTTCTCGCTCAAGGCGTACATCGGCATCCAGGACGACCGTCATCGCCTGATCGATCACGACCACAAGCTCAACGAGAAGATTGCGGACCTCCAGCACATCATCCAGCCCTCGTTCATCGCGATCGATGCGATCACCGCCGGCGAAGGACGCATGCTGACGCCGACGCCGTTCCCACTCGGC
>JAYUYE010000069.1:0-2165 GCA_043752985.1 Myxococcales bacterium | reverse complement strand
GCCGGGCCTGGTCGACGACGCGCGAGCCAAAGAAACCGTTGGTGCAGATCAGGCCCTTGCCGAACTGCTCGAGTGCGAGGAGGCAGCCCTCGTTGGCGCCGGTCCCGGTCGCTGTCATCACGCTCGCGAAGTAGTCATCGGCGTGCTTGATGCCAACGAGCAGCTTGAGGTCGCGCTCGGTGGCTCCGAGCATCTCCCGGAACGCATCCTGCCGGTGGTAGTTGCAGGGAGGATTCGCGAGGGACTCCGCCACCGAAGGCGGGATCCGGACGGGTCCCGGCGTGAACAAAATCAAGTCGCGCATGGAGGAGGAACAGGCCAGATACCACGCTGTGATAGCGCTCGTCTCGTGAAAGTTACGGCAGGATCTCGGCAGGTTTGGCGGTCCCGTCCCGTCGCCGAAGGATTGCCAGCCAGGTCGGCGTCACCATGATGGCGATTGTCACACATGCGAGCTCGCCGAGCAGCGCGGCGAGACCGAACGCCTTGATCCCCCCGTTCGCCGATAGCATCAGCGTGCCGTAGCCCACGGCCGTCGTGTACGAGCACAGGAGCACACTGCCACCTGTCGTGCGCAGCAAGTGATGGGCGCCGAGGTGACCGTCCTGGCGATCGCGCGCAGCGAGGTTGACGGCGTAGTCGATCCCGATCCCGATCGTGATTGGCAGGGCGATCAGGTCGAGGAAGTGAACCTTGAGGCCGGCGAGCGCGCACGCCGCGATCATCACGACAACACCCGCGAAGCCGCAGGCGAGCGTCACGAGTCCGTGTCGGCGCAGGCCGATCACGAGGAACACGGCGAGGATCGAGCCAATGATCGCGAACAGCGTCATCTTCGGGGCGTCGCGCTCCATGGTCTCGATGATGTCGGCGACGATCAGCGGCTCGCCGGCGATCGCGGCTTTCGCGGGCAACTCGACCGCGCGCGCTTCGGCCGCGAACTCGAGCCGATCGTCGACATCGAACGAGTTGAACCGCTTCGCACCGCGCACGACGAGGAGCCGCCCGATCGTGCCGTCCTTCTCGATGAAAGGCCATGCGAGGTCTTTAGGAGCGTCGACATCGCTGATCGCGACGAGACCATCCGGCGGGCGCAGTCGATCGAGATCCGTCTTCTCCTGCGCCGACAGCGTGGCGGTGAGCTTGGGATCATCGAGCAGCGCGCGGATCTCGGCAAGCACGGTGAGCTTGGCGGCCTGCTGGGGTGGCAGCAGATCCTCGATGCTGCGGACATCCTGGATCCAGCGCTTCTCGGGTGCGAGCTTCTCCTGGTCGGTGCGCAGCTTCGCGACCAGCGGCGCGACGTCCTCGCGACGCTGGACGGCGATCACGAGCTGATACGCCTGCCCGGTTACCAGCGTCTTCGTGTCGATCGTCTCCCGGATCTTGGCGTCGACCGCGCGCGCCTTGCGGATCTGGCTGGTGCTCGACTGGAGGTCGCGCCAGTCGTGGGTGAACGGATCCTGAACGATGTACGTCACCGCGATGACGAGCGCGACCGTGGTGACCAGGCCGCCGATCGCCATGACCGCACCGTCGCGCCGCTTCGGCAGCAGCCGGGCAAGCAACGCACCGATCGCCGGCGGTGTGGTGGTCTTGACCCAGCCCGCGCGCGCGAACACGAACAGGATCGCGGGCAGGATCGTGAACGTCGAGATCCAGGTCAGAGCCATCCCGACACCAGCGATCGCACCGAACTGACGGAAGCCGCGGAAGTCCGTGATGAGCAGCGATGCGTAAGCGACGCCGGCCGTCGCCGCCGCCGCGAGCGTTCCGTTCAGCGCGCTCCGGATCGCGACCGGCAGCGCGACCACAGCATCCTTGCGGTTGCGGACCTCTTCGAGGTAGCGCGCGACGAGAATCAGCGCCGCGTTGATCCCGTTGCCGACCACGATCGCGAACAGGAACGCGGTCATCACGTTGAGGTGGCCGATCATTGCCCACGCCATCGCGAACGTCGCGACCACGCCGACCGCGAGTGCCCACAACATCGCGAGGACGATCCGGCCTGAGCGGTAGTACAGGAGCAGCGCGATCCCACACAGCGCGACGGTGATCAGCAGCGATAGCGTCATGCCGTCGAGGACGGAGTCGTGCTCGTAGAGCGAGAACGTGATGTTTCCCGATAGCCCGATCTCGAGGGATGGGACCTCGGTGCGAACCTC
>JAYUYE010000068.1:0-2167 GCA_043752985.1 Myxococcales bacterium | reverse complement strand
CGGAGGCCAGCATGCGCATGGCCTTCCGCATATCACGAGCAGCCGTGGAGCCGACTAGCGGCGGCGACGGTTGTCACGACCGCGATAGGTGCGGTCGTACGTGCGGCCGCCGCGGTAGTACGGGTCACGGCGGACCGTGTACCCGTTCGGGCGGTAGTTTCGGTACGAGTACGGGCTCCTGACGCTGAGCACCGAACGCGGGGGCGACGCGTACGCCCAGCCGCGATCGTAGTAGCTCGACCGATACCAGCGCCCATAGTTGTCAGGACGCCAGTAGTAGTTGTCCGAGTAGAACACCGGCTCGTGATAACCGGCGACCACGGAAACACCGGGGCTCACGGTGACCAGATCCGGCGTGTACACCGACCCGCTGTAGTAGCCATCGGACTGAACCGTGCCGGCACAGCCAACCGCCAGCGCGGCGGCTGTCAGAAGCGCAGGAAGGGTGAAACGAGACATGGTTTTGTCCTCCGACGAGGAAACCAGCATCTGGCGTGCCACCGCTGCTAACGCCGCGAGATCGGGAACCGGATGATGCGTCTCGCGGCCAGCATCCTGGTCTCGAAGGCTGCGACCATCGTCGAGCAGGACCTGACGTCGCTTGCGCCCGATCGTCGCGCGGAGATCGCGCGCGAGCGCTCGGCCGTCGAACGTGAAGCCGCGCGCCTACGAGGAAGGATGGCTCTGCGGGCTCGCCGCGCAGGAGCAGCACCTCGCGCTGCACCTGATGACGGTCTACCGCGATCCCGAGCTCGAGCAGAATGTCGTGGCCGTGATCGGGCAGCCAGGTCACGCCCGGGAGCTTCATTGCCCGTACGAGAAGGCGCGCGCGGCGAAGAAACCAAGCCAGCCGTCGGGCGAGAAGGCCACCGGCGAAGCAGTCAAACCGCTAGCCGAGCTTTGCCGTCATCGTGATCGGCACGGAGAGCAAGCGTGAGATCGGGCAGCCCTGCTTCGCGGTGTCGGCGAACGTCTGGAACTGCTCCGCGGTGATCCCGGGAACCGTACCCTCGAGCTCGAGGTGGACGCCAACGACCGTCCAGCCGATGTCCTGCTTCTCCATCGAGACCGTCGCCTGGGTGCGGAGCTCGGTGGGCTCGTGACCCGCGTTGGTGATCTGGAAGCTGGTGGCCATCGTGAAGCAGCTCGCATGAGCGGCCGCGATCAGCTCCTCGGGATTTGTTCCCGCCTTGCCGTCCTCGGAACCGAACCGCGAGTTGAAGCCGTAGGCCGCGTCCTTCAAGACGCCGGATTGCGTGGACGTCGTGCCCGTACCCTTGGGGCCCGTGCCGCGCCAGACTGCCGAACCTGATCTCTTGAGCATGCGCGCGGTATACCGCACGCGAGGGCTAGAGGATCTCGATCCACAGCTCGTTGCGACGTACTGCCGGGAGTGTGCTCGGAGGATCGTAGGCCGCGAACATGACGCTGCCCTTCGCCGACAGGCCGGCATCGACGAGCTTGCGCAGCAGCTTGCGCTCCTGCCACTCGACATTCTTGTTCGTGAACCGGCCGTTGAAGCGCAGCACTGCGAGCCGGCGCTCGGGCACCTCGCGCAGCTGGACCCGCGGATCTTCCGGCTGCGGAAGCGACGAGACGCGTCGGTCTTCCGGCATGACGAACGACATCTCGTAGCGGCCGTCACGCATGGTCGTGGTCACCGGGATGCTCATCGCGAGTGCCTCGTGGTTCGCGTTGCCGCCGCGGATGTAGCCCGCGAGCCGCTCGTATCCGAGGTCGAGCGCATCCTCGAAACCGAGCGCATTGACCTCGGCGCGCGCATCGACCCGTGCCGGGTAGCGGCGCAGCTCGAGGGTTCCGACATGTCCGTCAGTCTTGTAGTCGGGCTCCGGCGTGAACCAGCGCGCGAGTTGAAAGCGCAGCGTCCCGAGCACCAGCGCGGCGATCCCGCCGACCAGCAGACCGCGCTTAAGCGAGCGATCACCGAGCACTGCCGCCACAACAGGCGCGGCGAGCAGGGTCGAGATCAAAGCGTAGTTGCGCGGCTTGGTGGCGTGTCGCTGCTGGGTCGCAACTCGCGGAAACCTGTCGAAGATCGACGGAACGGAGGTCGGGTGCTCGAGCGTCCGCGTGGTGTGCATGCATACGTACACAGCAAGCCGCGTTCCAGGCTCGATGCGAGAATCGCTTACATGATGTCGGTCGT
>JAYUYE010000067.1:0-5611 GCA_043752985.1 Myxococcales bacterium | reverse complement strand
TGGGATCCGGATCGATCATGCGCATGACCACGCGCGCGAGCGGGTCTCGGATCGCCGGGACGCGAACCCGAGGTGAGATCGGCGGCATGTTGCGATGCCGTGCGAGGAGATCCTCGGGCGGCAGCATGAAGTACTGAGCGTGCGATTCGTGATCGAGTTGGTACGGAAGCCAGTTGCCGGTGAGCATCTGGTACACGATCACGCCCAGCGCGTAGATGTCCGCGGCGGGTGCGACGTGCTCGCCGCGGAGCTGCTCCGTCGCCATATACGACGGCGTTCCGATCACCGTTCCTACCTTGGTAGTGGGTCCGGTCGCGACGTCGCCGGTGAGCTGAGCGACACCGAGATCGAGCACCTTGACGAGGAACTCCTGCTTCGGGTGCTTGCACAAGAAGATGTTCTCGGGCTTGAGGTCGCGGTGCACGATTCCTTGTTCGTGCATGCGCGCCATGCAGTTCGCGATCGGACCTGCGATGGAGATGACGGTGTGCGGGGCGATAGGCCCACCGTGCGTCGCGAGGTACTTCGACAGCGTCCTACCCTCGAGATACTCGAGCTCGATGTAGTAGCCGCCCCACGGTGTGCGATCGACGTGGAACACGTCGACCAGATTTCGGTGCTGGAGCTGTGACGTCGCGACCGCCTCGTTCATGAATCGCGTCACGAGCTGAGCGTTCTGGGTGAACCGCGGATCGAGGATCTTGATCGCGCGCACCCGCTGGAGGAGGCCGTGCTGTCCTTTCCAGACCGATCCCATCCCGCCCTCGCCGAGCTTCTCGACGAGCGTATATGGTCCGACTTGAGTCCCCAGCATGACGAACAGCTCCCGCCCTCTGCGACTGCCTGCGATCGCAGCTGGATCATCGCTGGCGATGGTGCCGATTGGGAAGGCCCGACCGCCGAGTTAACGGAGCGTTCTTGCTCGACAAGTAGCTTCAGAGTTGCTTCGAAGTCGATGCTGCATTTTGAGTCACCCCTCCCGATCCGGATCACGCTTTTGCACAACGATCACGACGATGTGATCGGGGCCGGTGACCGGCACGCGATAGCGGATGCTCCCGGGTCCTGGCGACCCTGAGAATCCTGGAAATTGTGGCGCGGGGCAGAGTTGAACTGCCGACCAAGGGCTTATGAGACCCCTGCTCTACCACTGAGCTACCGCGCCATAAGAGGCGCAGACCCTAATGAATTCGCATGGAGCAGGCAAGGGTCACCGCGCGAGTTCTCGGGGACATCGCCCGTGGTGAAACCCGCAACCTCTCAACGAAATCAGGAACATGGGTGGCGATGCATGCCGTCCTGAGGTATCGTGCCGCCGTGCTCGGGGATCGTCTAATGGTAGGACAGGAGCCTTTGGAGCTTCGAATCAAGGTTCGAATCCTTGTCCCCGAACCAGAGCAGGCGGGGATCCAATGAAACTCGATAAGGTCACATCACTGTTCTTCGCCACCAAGATCGACAGCAAGCTCCGCGAGGGTCTCGCGCTGTCCAAGCCTGGCGACAAGAAGTACTTCGACGGCAGCTCGGAAGAGTTCCTCCGCGTGATGGAGATCGGCGACGAGAAGGACAAGGAGCGCTGGATCGGCAAGATCATCAAGCCCGGTCCCGCCGTGACCGAGGTCGATGACATCCAGCGCAACATCCTCTCGATCCTGCGGCGCATCGCGCCGAACGCGCGAATCCCGGCATCGGCCGTGAAGATCTTCGTGCTGCAGGGCGCGCTCGCGTCTCCGGCTGTGATCGACGACGAAGCGGACGACCAAGCCGAGGTTGTCGGCAGCGGTCCGTACATCACGTACTAGCGGATCGCGCTGCTGCGGCGCACTCGACCTTCTCGCGGACGGTCTCGCGATCAGAGCGACGAGCACCCATGTAGGTCCGCGCATGCAGAGTCGCGCAATGAAACCGCGCAGTTCGGTGACGTTCGCCAGGAATCCTCGCGTGCGCGATCTTCGAGCCCTCGTGTTACGCTGAAGGTACGTGTCCGTGACGCCAGTTCGCCAGGGGGCAGCCTTTGACCTGCCGAGCGGGACCACCCTCGGCAAGTACGAGGTCGTGCGCAAGATCGCGACGGGCGGCATGGCGGAGATCTATCTCGCCCGGGTGCGCGGCACCGCCGGATTCGAGAAGCTGGTCGTGCTCAAGCGGATCCTGCCCAACGTCGCTGAGGACCCGACGTTCGTGCAGATGTTCCTCGACGAGGCGCGCCTCGCTGCGACGCTGCAGCACCCCAACATCGCGGACGTCTACGACGTCGGTGACGATGCTGGCGCGCCGTTCTTCGCCATGGAGTTCATCCATGGCCAGGACGTCCGCGGCATTCGCATGGCGGCGCGCAAGCGCAACGAGACCATCCCGCTCTCGATCTCGCTCGCGATCACCCACGGCCTCGCGGCGGCGCTCGACTACGCGCATGACAAGACCGGGTCCGACGGTGCGCTGCTCAAGCTCGTCCATCGCGACGTCTCCGCGAGCAACGTGATCGTCAGCTACGACGGCGCGATCAAGCTGCTCGACTTCGGCATCGCGCGCGCGACGGGGCGCACGCACAAGACGCAGGTCGGAACGCTCAAGGGCAAGATCCCGTACATGTCCCCCGAGCAGTGCCGAGGGCACGAGCTCGATCGACGCAGCGATCTGTTCTCGCTCGGAGTCGTGATGTACGAGCTCACGGTCGGTCGCCGGCCGTTCCGTGGCGAGAGCGACTTCGAGATGATGGATCAGATCGTCAACAAGGGCGCAGCTCCGCCCGTGTCGGTGATTCCGGACTACCCGCCCGAGCTCAACGCGATCGTGATGAAGCTGCTCGCGATGAAGCCGGAGAACCGCTACCAGACAGCCGAGGAGATGATCCAGGACCTCGAGCCGTTCCTGTCGCAGCACCGGCTCTGGGTGTCGTCGAAGCCGCTCGGCAAGTACATGCGCACGCTGTTCGCGGACAAGATCTTGGCGTGGGAGAGCGCGCAGCAGGAAGGCGTGCCGCTATCGCAGCACGTCGCGATGACGATCACCTCGCAGAGCCAGATGTCCGAGCTGCTGCTGACGCCGCCGTCGGCATTCCCCGGCTTCAAGTCGCTCTCGCAGGAGATGCCGGCCGTGGTCAGCCAGCAGATGGCTGCGGCGCGGCCGTCGATCTCGTCGGAGATACCGATCCCCGCGCGAACGGTGACGTCATCCCTGCCGGGCGCTGCGCCGATCGGAGCGCGCGACGCGGGCGATCTCCGCATCGACAGCTCGATCAGCCAGACCGTCTATCCAGAGCTGCGGACCTCGCGCAAGCCGCTGACGTTCGTGATGCTCGGTCTCCTCGCGATCGGTCTCGGCGGCGTGATTGCCGTGGCGATGAGTGGCGCAGGTAGCGACACGGCGACGGTCGATGACCACGGCGCCGTCAAGGCGGACGAGCCCAACGACAAACCGGCGACCGTCGACACGAAGCCGACCGCGGAGATCAAGCCGACGGTCGAGACGAAGCCGACGGTCGAGGCGAGGCCGACGGTCGAGGCGAGGCCGACGGTCGAGACGAAGCCGACGGTCGAGCCCACCGTGGACCCGAAGCCGGTCGCGACCCAGCCGGTCACGAAGCCCGTGGTCAAACCGGTGAAGCCGACGAGGCCGGTCGTCAAGCCCGTCGTCAAGCCGGTGGTGAAGCCGGTGGTGAAGCCGAACGAGCCCGAGACCAAGGGCAGCGGCGCGTGGGACCCGAACTCGCCGTTCCTGCCCGGCGGCTGATCTCCTCGCAGCTCCTACCCCGGTGCTGCCCCAATCCCCATGATAATGGGGTTGTGTGCCGATCTCCGTGAGTGAAACATGGGGCGGATCGATGCAGTACTCGAAGTCCAGACGACCCGCGTGGCTGATGATCGCCGCGCTCCTCGCTAGCCTCGCTTCACCCGCCCTCGCCGACTACAACACCGACGACGACAAAGGCGCCAGACCGAAGGCCAAGATCATCGACGGTCGTCAGCTCCAGGAGGGCTACGGCATCGAGGTCGGCGCGATCATCGCCGAAGGCCACAGCGAGTTCGCCTCGAACAACCTTGACCTGTCGCCGAGTGTGCGTGGCCTGGTGATCCGCGATCGCAACGGCATGTCGTCGCGCATGGTGATCGGGCTCGCACTCGCGATTGCTTCGGCGCTGGCGCAGTCCGGGCCAAAGAGCGTGTCGTCGACGACCGAAACCGTCGGCGACTACCGGGTCACCACGACGACGACGACCTACTACTCCGAGGCCGAGAAGGCCGAGATGCGCGAGAGCTCGAGCGATGCGATCGGCGGCCTGTTTGCGGCGAAGTTCGCCGACTTCGAGCTTTACCTGTTCTCGCGCGATCGCTTCAAGCAGGGTGACGCGAGCGGCTACAAGGCGAACTTGTACATCGGCGACATCGCCAAATGGGGGATCGGGTTCGAGACCGGCTTTGGCTTCGGCAAGGTCAACTCGCTCGTCGAGTCCGACGGGATGCCGGTCCGCATCCACTACAAGTATTTCGGCATGCCGTTCCGGTTCTCCGGCGTGATCGGTCCGCTCCGCGCCGCGTTCATCTACGAGTGGAACTTACTCAAGTACGGGATCGAGAACTCCGAGCGCCAGATCCGCACCGAGATGGATGGCTCGCTCGCGACGACGACGGCGAGTCATCCGTGGAAGCTCGATCTGTCCGCGATCATCGCGAAGCGGTTCAGCGTGATGGGTGGAGTGACGACGCAGCTGATCTCGCAACCCAAGCCGGGCTTCTACGCCAGCGTCGGCTTCGTATTCTGAGGAGATGATCATGAACACCAGGATCATCGTCTCGCTGTCCCTGCTCGCTGCCACCGCGCACGCGCAACCTGTGCCGGCGCCGACCACGCCGCCTGTCGGCACGCCGACCACCGACCCGCCAGCTCCGAGCCCGCCCGTCGATCCGAGCGCACCGCCGCCACCCGCACCCGCACCCGCACCCGCACCGCCGCCGCCACCGCCACCGGCCGTCACGACGACCCCGCCGCCGGATGAGACGACCCCGCCGCCACCACCGGCGCCGCCGGTCGCGGCCGTCGAGCGCAAGGACGACTACTACCGGCGCAGCGGTGGCGCGTACGGCATCTTCCACAAGTCGCGCCTCAGCGTGGGCGTCGCGATGGGCGATGCGCCGCAGTTGATGACCGATGCGAACGGCATGGAGGTCGAAGGCGGTATCGCCGGCTCGACGATGGGCGTGATCGCGTTCGAGGCGGCCTATCTCGAGGTGCCGTCGTCGTACGGCAACTTCCACGGCATCGAGTTCTCGGCCGGACTGCGCTCGACCCCGATCGACTTCTGGCTGTCATTCGGTACTGCCGTGACATTTCTCAACATCGGTCGCGGTCAGCCAGGGAGCCTCCGGGTGGGCGGTAGCTTCGGCGCAGGTTTCAACCTCGCGCATGGCTTTGGATACGTCCGCGGGCGTGCCGCTCTCGTCCTCATTCCGCGCAAGCTCGATGCCGAGCTCAGCGTGCAGTGGTCGCCACCGGCGGCGAGCACGCAGAATTATGACGAGCGGACCGAGCGGATCTCCGTCTGGTACCGCTACGGTAGCTCGCGCAAGGCAGTCGAGGGGTACATCGAGCGCTACCATCGCCTCGACGACCT
>JAYUYE010000066.1:0-5612 GCA_043752985.1 Myxococcales bacterium | reverse complement strand
CGGCGACCGCACGCCCGGGAAGTCACGCCGAGATTGCACCTCCATCGGCAATTCCGCCCGCCTCGCCGCGCGCTCGTCGCACGAGCTCGTCCATGGATTCGGCGTGGGACACCGAGCCTGCTCCGGTCCGGCCCGGTGCGTCGCAGCCCGGCTCGCCCGGCCGCGAGAGCGCACCCGCGTTGCCGCCGCCGCCGGGCGTCGAGGACCCGCAGAACAGGTCGCTGCTCGATGCGCTGGCGCCGGGACCTGCCGCGCAGCGTCGCGAGCCTCCGCCGCCCGAGCCGCGCGACGGTGATGCGAGCCGGCGCCGCTCCGATCAGCCCGCGCCGCGCCCGCCGCTGACGCCGGGGGGGCCGCGCTCGACGCTGCCTGCACCGTCGCCGTATCCCGTGATCCCGCAGGGCGCGTTCAACGACGACTTCAACACGACGGCGAATGCGGACTCGCTCGAGGTCGCGGCAGCGAAGCGCGCGGGCCAGACCGGCGTCACGCCGCCGGCGACGCGCGTGCAGATGCGGGAGGACCGGCCGTTCACGCCACCGCAGGTCAATCCGATCCCCGAGATTCCGGAGCCGGGTCTGTACAACGCTGCGCGCTATTCGGTGCGGTTCGTGCGAGCGCGGTATCAGCGGCGCGGCGCGATCAAGACGCTGCAGAACGAGATCAAGCAGGACACCGAGGCGCTCGATCAGGTGCTCGGGGCGCTCGGTGCCGTCGCGCGAACTGCCCGCGTCGACGGGCGGGTGTTCTCCGCCGAGAACACCGCGATCAACGCCGCGGAGGAGCGGATGGGCGTGCTCGGCAAGGAGCACGGCGATGTCGACGCCCGCAAGGCCGAGGAGAACTCGAAGTTCGTCGAGGTCGAGCGCGAGCGCAACGCAAAGCTGTCCGAGGCCGAGCGCATGGTCGACGAGGTTGGCAAGGAGCTCGCGTCTCTCGAGGGCCAGCGCCGCAGCATGCGTGACAAGCGCAAGGAGCTCGAGCGCCGTCAGCGTGCCTACCTCAAGTCCGCCGAGGACAACGACAAGCAGGCCGGCAGCGCGCAGATGGGCGACTCGCGCGGGGAGTTGCGGCGGAGCGCCGAGCAGTATCGCAAGGAGGCAGCTGCGCTCGAGCCCGACCGCCAGGAGGTCGACCGCCGGCTCGCGGGTCTCGAGCGTCCGATCGGGGAGGCGACTGCCAAGCTCGATGCGGCGAAGGCCGAGCTCGACGCCGCGAAGCGCAGCCTCAGCGACGCGCGCGAGGGCCACAACCATCGCCTCGCCGAGCTCGACGCCGAGCAGAAGCGCAAGTCGCGCGAGATCGGGCAAGCCGAGGCGGAGGTTGCGCGCCGGCTCGTCACGCTCGGCACGCTCGTCAATCTCAACCGGATCGAGGACGTTCGGTTCGCCGAGCTCTATCAGCGGATCGATCGGCTGCGCAGCGCGATCACGTCGCGCACCACCGAGATCGAGAAGTTGAACGCCGAGCGCGAGGCCTACGATCGAGGGACGCTGGTCCGCGGGGGCGCGGCGATGGGCGGCGCCATCATCGTGCTGATCGCGCTGATCGTGATCCTGCGCGCCATCCTGTAGCGGCCGGGGTGCTAACATCACCCGGCGTGCCGAAGGTCCTGGTCTCGAACAACAGCGAGCTGTTGCGGCACTTCACGGCGCCTCCTTTCAAGCGCCTCGGGTTGCAGCTGCTCGTCGCGACCACCGGCGCCGAGGCGCGCGCGCTGTTCGAGAAGGAAGAGCCGGCACTCGTCGTGCTCGATGCCGACGCGAGCGACGGCTTTGATGTCGCCAAGCTGATCAAGCAGAAGAGCCCGTCGACCCGGGTGATCCTGGTGGCCGGCAAGCGGCTCTCCGGCGATCAGATGCGTGCGGTCTCGGCGTGCGGTTGTGATGAGCTGTTGATCGCACCGATGACGGCCGACGAGCTCCACGATGTCGTCGCGATCCAGCTCGGCGAGCCGCGCCCGGGCACCGAAGGCTTCGTGATCAAGGTGGAGATCGGCGGCACCAAGGTCGACGCCACGGTCTCGAACCTGTCGGTCGACGGCGTGCGGCTCGTGGTCAGCGAGCCGGTCGCCGAAGGTCAGGCGGTCGCACTGACGATCACGCCGGATGGCGAGCCGGCGATCTCGATCAAGGGCACAGCCGTGTGGGCGCAGCCGCGCGAGGGCAAGACGGTCGTCGGCGTCGGCTTCGACTCGCTCGATGGCCCGGCTCGCAGCGTGCTCGCGAAGCTGACGCAGTGGCAGGTCGTGAAGGATGGCGAGCGCACGCGTGTGGTGCTGCGCGGCGACTTCACCGAAGCCACGAGGTTCGACGAGCTGCTGCCCGGCATGGTCGGTCGCGTCGTGTTCGACATGGCGCAGGTCACGTACATGAACTCGCTCGGCGTCCGCGCCTGGTGCGAGTTCCTGCGCCATGCGCGGATCCAGGGCTACGAGTTCCACGCCTGCTCGGTACCGTTCATCCTCCAGGCATCGATGGTGCGTGACGTGATCGGCCGCGGCACGGTGACGTCGTTCTTCGCGCCGTTCCACTGCATCGGCTGCGATCATCAGGAAGAGCGGCTGCTCCAGGCCGCGGCGATCCTCGCGTCGGCGCTCGAGCCGCCGGTGTTCAAGTGTCCGAGCTGCGGCGGTGCGCTCGAGTTCGACGATCTGCCCGAGCGCTACTTCGCTTTTCTCGAGGACGAGGCGGACTGAGCGATGCGCAAGCTCTTCGTGCGGTCATTCGTGATCGCATTCGTGGCGTTCGCGCTCATCTTCGGAGTCGAGTTCTTGGCGGAGTGGCGTCACGCCGGCTACCCGGGTTGGGGCGCGGAGAGCTGGGCCGGCGTCAACAACGCCAAGCTGATCGACATCCTGTCGCCGATGGCGCGCGCGTACAACAACGTGCTCGCGATGTTGATCGCGACCATCGGTCTCGCGATCCCGCTCACGGCGAACATGCACACGCCGAAACTGATCGAGATGTTCCTCAAGGATCGGATCAACCGATGGGTGCTGACGTTCATGGCGTTCGGAGCCGCGCACGTCCTGTGGGTCCAGCACATGATCGGGCCCGAGTTCGCGCCGACCTGGTCGATCGCCGTCGCCATCTACCTCGCGCTGGTCGGCTGGGCGCTTCTGATCCCGTACTTCTTCTACGTCGTCCGCTTCGTCGATCCTTCTCGCCTGCTGATCCGGCTTCGGGAGGATGCGATCGACATCGTCAAGAGCGTCGCCGCGCGCCGGCGCGATCCGATGGAGGCGCAGACCGCGCTGTCCGTGCGGATCGGCCAGATCGGCACGATCATCATCAAGTCGCTCGACCGCAACGATCGCGATGTCGCCGCCGAGGGCGCGTGGTCGATCAAGGTCCTGCTCGACCACTACGAGCAGCACAAGTCACGGATGCCGAAGGAGTGGTTCGTCGTCGACCGTGCCGACTTTGTCGGGCTGTCCGACGAGGCGCTCGAGATGCTGTCTGAGACCAAGACCTGGTACGAAATGAAGTGCTTGCTCCAGCTCGAGCATGGGTTCCTGCGCTCGCTCCACGGAGCCAGTGATTCCGTCTCGACGTTCTCCGATGCGACGCGCGTGATCGCGTGCCGGATGGACGGCCATCACGACGAGCAGGCGCTCCGCCTGGCGATCCGGTTCTTCAACAACTTCCTGCGCGAGGCGATCAAGGCCAAGAACCTGCGCGCCGTCTACGACGTGTTCCATCAGTATCGCCGCCTCGGCCGCGAGCTCGTCGATCGCCCCGAGCTGCTGCGTGAGATCGGCAAGCACTTCAGCTACTACGCCGGCATGGCGCGCACCTACGGCATGGTGTTCGCGCCACAGCTCGCGATCTTCGATCTCGGCTATGTCACGCGCCGCGCCTACGAGCGCGCGTCCCCGGCGGCCGGCGAGCTGCTGAAGGAAGTCCTCTCGCTGCCTCACCGCACCGGGGACGATGTCCACTCGATGGCGGTCAAGGCGAAGCTGATCCTCGGTGGCTTCTTCGTCGAGAATCGCTACGAGACCGAGGCCGCGCTCGTCCGCGTCAACCTCCGCGATGTCCCGCACGCCGAGATCGAGCACGCCGAAGACTCGCTGCTCGCCGCCGAGCGCTCGTTCTTCGAGGTCACTGATCGCCAGCTCAACCTCGAGTACGTGCCGCCCGAGCGCCGCGAGCCACTCCGGAAGTTCTGCGGCTCGCTCAGGATCGCGCGCGAATCGGGCGCATTCCCGCTGGCCGAGTAGCTAGGGCTTGTCGATGATCGCCGAGCCCTGCGCGCCGGCCTTGGGATCCTTGTCGACTTTGAGCGAGCCGGTCGGCGAGCGCCACATGATGTACGCGATGATGCCGAGGCCGAGCAGCGCGACGATGAGGATCGCCACGAACGGAACCCGATCGCCGAACGTGCGGCGACCGAAGAACCGGCCCGCGGATCGCTTCTCGATCGTGCCGGTGACGTCATCGGCGAATGACATCGGGGCGCGCGCCTTCTGCAGCGTCGAGGTTCCGGCCATGACGACCGAGCGCGCGTCGACCATCTCCTCGTGCGCGGACTTCCACGTCGCATCGTTGGCGATCTTGACCTCGACGTCTGCACGCCGGTCCGGTGGCAACACGTTGTCGAGATAGTCGGACAGCGCCACGATGATCTCCTCGGGGATCTCTTGCTCGGCTGCCTCGGTCATCGTTCACTCCACATGGCGTTGCAGCTTCTTGCGTAGCACCAGGCGGGCCCGATGCAGGCGTGACTTGACGGTGCCGTCGGGCAGGCCCGTGATCTCACAGATTTCTTCGATCGAGAGGTCCTCGACATCGCGGAGAATCACCACCGCGCGCTGTTCATCGTCGAGCGAGGCGATCGCTGCCTGGAGGAGCTGCTCCATCTGCATGCTCTCGAGCGCCTTGTCGGGGTTCTTCGCGCGGACCGGTGCACCGTTGACGGCGCTGTTCTGCTGGTGCGAGGTCTCGTCGAGCTCGTCCTGATCGCGAGAGTGGCGGCGCGACAGGTACTTGATCCGGTTCTTGCAGTGATTGACCGTGATCCGGTAGAGCCAGGTCGAGAACTTCGAGTCGCCGCGGAAGTTGTCGATCTGCTTGAAGACCGTGATGAAGACTTCTTGCGCGACGTCTTCTGCCTCGGCGCGATTCCCGAGCATCCGGTAGGTGATGTTGAACACGCGGTCGCGATGCTCATCGATGAGCTCGCGGAAGGCGCGCTCATCCCGGTCGCGGAGGCGACGGAGCAGCGAGCTTTCGAGCTCAGACATGGACCGCAAGCATAACCGTGGTGAGGAAAGGACACCGAGATCGCGAGGGAGTTTCTGAGAACGTGATGCGCGGATCCCCTTGTGGATCCAGGATCTTGAAGCCTGGTCGCGGTTCCGAGTGGCTTTCGCTGAGAGTCAAGAGTAGTTTCGGCGAGCCACGGTTCGTCGGTCTGGTTTGCCGCTTTGTCGCTCTTCTCGTTGAGGCGTCCTCGGCCAACGCTAGTTCTCCGGTGCTCAGTGGGCTGATTCCAGGTTCGAAACCCGCTCTAGAGCACAGGGCCCCTCAGGGGGCGGGTTTGTAGCGTTCACAGGGCCAGATCGAGCAAGCGATGAATACTCGTCTGTACGTTGGCAATCTCTCGTT
>JAYUYE010000065.1:0-5612 GCA_043752985.1 Myxococcales bacterium | reverse complement strand
TCAACGTCGGCTTGCCCGGGGGGTGCGGTGACGCCGACTACGCGGCCGTCTTCGATCACGTGTTCCTGCCAGCGCTCACGAAGTTCGCCCCGGACGTGCTGCTCGTGTCGGCGGGGTTCGATGCGTTCGAGCACGATCCGCTCGCCGGCATGCGCGTGACGCACCGCGGGTTCGCGGCGATGGCCAACCGGCTCCGTGCGATCGCCGAGCGGGTGAGTGCCGGCCGGATCGTCGCGGTTCTCGAGGGTGGCTACGATCTCGACGGGCTCGCCGGCGGGATGACGTCGGTGCTCACCGCGCTGACGCAACCCGCAGCGCCACTGTCAGAGATCGCGCCGCTGCCGATCAACATGGTCGCGCGCGCTGCGATCGAGGGAACGCTCGCCGCACATGCTGCCGCGGGACATCCAATACCGGCTCCGGCGGCGAACCGATGAAGCGGCACCAGACCGGTGAGCTCGAGGGCACGGCGTTCGGCGGGCGCTACACGCTGCTGCGTCGACTCGCGATCGGCGGGATGGCGGAGATCTATCTCGCGCGCCAGGCTGCGATGGCCGGGTTCGAGAAGGAGGTCGTGATCAAGCGCCTCCGTGCCGAGCTCGCCGATGATCCGCGGATCGTCGAGATGTTCCTCGATGAGGCGCGCATCGGTGCGCTGCTCAACCATCCCAACATCGTCCACGTCTATGACGTCGACGAGCACGACGGCATCCCGTACATCGCGATGGAGTACATCGTGGGCGAGGAGCTCAACGAGCTGTGCCGGCGCGGCCTCACACACGGCCGGTTTCTGCCGCTCGAGCATGCCGTCGAGCTGATCCGCCAGGCCGCACTCGGCATGGGCTACTTCCACGCCAAGCGCGGCGCCGAAGGCACGGTGCTCAACGAACAGCCGCTCGAGATCGTGCACCTCGACATCTCGCCGTCAAATCTGCTCGTCACCCAGGACGGCACGATGAAGGTGATCGACTTCGGCATCGCCCGCGCCCGCGGCCAGCGCACCCGGACGGATGTCATCCCCGGCAAGCTCTCGTACATGTCGCCCGAGCAGGCGTCGCGCACGGCGTCGGCACAGACCGTCGATCATCGCAGCGACATCTTCTCGCTCGGCATCGTGCTCTACGAGATCACGGTCGGGCGGCGGTTGTTCCGCGGCCGCGCGAACGAGGTCGTCCAGAAGCTGGTCGCCGCCGAGGTCGAGCCGCCGACGTTCTTCCGCCGGACATTTCCTCCCGCGCTCGAGTCGATCGTGATGCGCGCGCTCGAGAAGCACCCTGCCGATCGCTATCAGAGCGCCTACGATCTCGCCGACGATCTCGAGACGTTCCTGCGCGACGAGCGCCTGCACTCGGGGCCCGTGCGAATCGCGCGCTATCTCGACATGCTGACGCACGCCGCGGGTGGCCAGCGCCGTCCGGAGCTCGTGTCGGAGGCGGAGGTCCGGCACAGCGACGGAGGCGACGAGCTCGACTTCGACAGCCAGGTGTTCGACGGCTACAAGCCGCAGGAAGGCGCGCCGGGTCCCGAGCAGGCGCCCGAGTGGGAGGACGCAGACCAGCCCGAGGCCGATGTCGCCGCCGCGCTCGGCATGGAGCTCGCGGAGCTTCGCGCGCTGCGCACGCCCGTGCCGGTGCGACCCGCCGGGATGGCGCCGGTCAGCGGCAAGGAACCGAAGCGCGCGCCCCCCGCCGAGGGCAGCCCGCGCGCGACGACGCCGGCGCAGGGAGCACCGAAGCGCGCGATCACGAGCGACGAGGAAGACGCACCGCCACGTGCACGTGCGGTGACCGGAGATGACGAAGGCGACGACGGCTTCGAAGTTCCGCCTACGCCCTCGCCGGCAGGACGGTCGTCGACAGCCGGCGACGAGATCAACGCGACCCACCCGATCGCGAAGGTCGATGCGGACGACGATCCGCCGACCGTGCCGATCACGCCGACCCCGATCCCGAGCCGTGCCGCGCGTCCGATCGCAGAGCCTCCGAGCCCGCCGAGTCGACCGACGCCGCGGCCGACCCCCACGCCAACGCCAACGCCGGTCCCCGGGGCCTCGCCGCTGCCAGCGACCCCGACGCCCGCGGTTGGCTCGGGTCTGCTCGCGCGCAGCGCACCCTCCCGACTCCCGTGGATGCTCGTCGGTACGCTCATCGTGGCCGTGCTCGCTCTGTTGGCGTATATCGTTCTGCCGTGAATCGGTTCGCGCTCGTCGCCGCCTTGGTCTCGCTCGTCGGGTGCGATCGCGAGCCAGCCCGCCGGGAGCGGCCTCGCGACCCGCAGCGCGAGCGCCGGGTGATCGAGCCGCCGGTCGGCAACGTCCGCCCGCTACCGCCCCATGCAATCCGCGCGGATGGTGTCGGGCCCTATCGCATCGGCGAGCGGCTCTCGCTCTTGCTCGAGCAGCTACCCTCCGGGCCACGGATCGCGGTGTTCGAGATCCCGGGCTTGTTGCACAGGAGCCTGATCCGCGCCGAGGACAGCACCGTCCTGATCGGCGGTGAGCCCGCGAGTACGGTGACCTTCGTCGCGGTCGTCGGGGCGGAGGTCGCTCGCACCGAATCGGGAATCCATGTCGGTTCGACCAAGGCCGAGGTCGTCAAAGCGCTCGGGCCGCCGATCGCCGAGCTCGATGTCGCTCACGACCCGCGAGTCATCGTGCCGAGCGCGCTACGCAACTCGCGGATCATCCTGAACGAGGACCGCGTCGCGGCCATCGTCGTCAGCGCCGACAGTGGTACCCCGGCCCGCAGCGCACCCGTTCGCGAAGGCAGCCAACCGGCGTGTACGCGCCCCGAGGCAACCGACCGGGGTTTCGGAGCGTGCCTGACCGGCGCGGGCGAGCTGGTCGAGGTCGTCGACAACGAGGTCGCGGTACGCCAGGCAGAGACCGGGCGGGTGATCGCCGCGTTCAAGGTCCAGGCTCAGGTCGTGTTTGCCGCGCCGCTGCGCGCGCCGGATGGGCGCGACGAGCTCGTCATCATCTCGCACACCGCGGACGCCCAGCAGCGCCGGTGGTCGATGGTCACGTGGCGGTTCGACGGCGGCAAGCTCACGAAGTCCGACCCGGCGGCGCTCTATCAGCTCACCAGCTCCAACGCTCGCTGGGTCGGCGCGGAGCTCGCAGAAGTCGAGCTCTATCTCGAGCTGTCGAGCCACGCCGATTCGGTCGAGGTCGGAGGTCTCCTCACCACGCGCCCGGCACAGGGGCCGTGGCGCGATGTCGTGGTGATCTCACCGGTCTCCGTGCCCCGCAAGTCCGGTAAGTCCGCGCCGCCGGAGGTTGTCGACGCAGGAATCACGGACTCCGTGGCGGATCCCGTGGACGCCGCCGGCTCAAACTCGACCAAACCTTGAGGTTCCCTCTGGTGTCGTGGGCCGTACCCCTTTGCAGACACTGCTCTTTTTGGGCACTATCTAGCCACGTGTCGCGCTGCGCAGCTCGCATCACTTGCGCTCGTCAGCGGCGGAGCAGGGCGTGAAGTTCCTCTGCGACCGCTGCAAGACGCGCTACTCGATCGGTGACGATCGGGTGCGCGGCAAGATCCTCAAGATCCGCTGCAAAAACTGCGCGAACGTCATCACGGTTCGCGAAGGCATGACGGACGCCGAGGCAGCGGAGCTAGGCCGTCCGCACAAACCGACGACGCCCGCGCCCGCACCAACGTCGACCCACGGTGCGCTCGGCGCCGCGTTCGCATCCGCGCTGACGACGAAGCCACCGGCCGCGCTCGAAGAGGAGTGGTACGTCTCCGATGACGGCGAACAGGAAGGTCCGTACTCGCTGACCGAGGCGCAGGCGTGGGTTGGTGTGAAGGGACACGACGCGGATCTCCACTGCTGGAGTGAGGGTTTTGACGACTGGTTGCCGGTCGACAAGGTCAGTCACTTCCGCGGCCTGCGGAAGAAGCCTGCGCCCGCGCCCGCACCGCCGCCGCTACCGCGCTCGCCCGCGAGCGGTGGTCGGATCGCCGCGCAGCCTGTCGAGGACGAGCCGCAGCCGCTGTTCGCCGCGACGATGGCGGCGCTGGAGAAGAACGCACCGTCACCGGGCCAGCCGCAGCTCGGCGATCGCGGACTCGGCTTGCCGCCGGCTACCGCGCGACCGTCGGCGACCCCGGAGGCACGAACCAATGGCTCGGCGAGCGGTGGGGTGAAGGCTCCGGCGCCGATCTCACAACCGGTCAAGATCCCGGCGGCGCTCGGCCGCCCCGGCATGCCGCGTCAGCCGACTCCGCGCGCAGCCACCACGCCCGGCGTCGGCGCGAAGGTAGCGCCGTTCGAAGGCGATCAGGCGACCCAGATCGAATCTCCTCCGTTCGACGACGAGGCAATGACCGCGGCCGAGCCGGTAGCCTCCGCGGCGAAGCGTCAGGTCTTCGAGGTCAACGATGCGTTCGCGAGCGCGGCTGCGCGCCACAGCGGTCGCGATCCGAAGGACGACAAGGAGATCGTGCCAGCCGCGCCGAAGTTCCCGTCGGCGTCGTCGCCGATCGAGAACGAGGACGACGACGAGCTGTCGATCGGCGAGGTCTCGCGCGTCGTCAATCTCGCCGACCTGATGGCGTCCGCGCCGAAGCAGCGCTCTGGCCTGATTCCCGTCGGGAATCGTGTAGGACCGGTGTCGCGCATCAATCAGACCGGCGCCATGCCGCGGCTCGGGCAGACCGGCGCGATCCCACGGATCAATCAGACCGGTACGGTGCCGCGGCTCGGGCTGACCGGACTGGTTCCGCGGCTCGACGACCCGAATGCGCCGCCCGGGAGCGATGCACAGGACATGGCGGCGGTGCCCGCGCCGGTCGCCGCGCACAGCCGCAAGGGTCTGTTCATCCTTCTCGGTGTGGCGGCGGTCCTGCTCGCTGGCGTCGTGGTCGCGGTCGTCCTGATCGTGTTCGGCGCCGAGAGCTTCACCAGCAACACGCTCGCCGGTGGCGGCACGATCGACACCACGCGCCCCGATGATCCGACGCGCAAGATGAACCCGAATGGCACGGGCGGAGGATCTGCCGCGGTCAATCCGTTCTTCCCGCCGAAGTACCCGGTCAAGCGGCCGAACAACACGATCACCCAGAATCCGAACACGGGATCGAACGGCAAGACCGAGCTCGAGCTACCGACGGGCTCGCTGCGCTCCGACGAGATCGAGGACATGGCTCGCAAATTCTCGACCGGCACGCAGCGCTGCTACATGCGCTCGCAGAAGGGCGCCGACGCGATCCTGATCGGCGACGTCAAGAAGATCCAGGCCACCCTCGATATCGGCACCGATGGCATCGTCAAGACCGTCACGCTCTCCGCGCACTCGAACAACAACCTCGGCAAGTGTCTGATCTCGACGATCAAGTCCTGGAAGTTCCGGTCGTCGCCCGGCGGGCTGTACAAGATCAGCCTGCAGTTCGTCGCCGGCTGAGCTCGCTCGCGACCTCCGCGAGGATCCCCGCCGCTGTCTCGACCTCCGGCGCGGTGGTATCGAGGCCGAACGACAGCCGCACCATGCCGACGTCGGCGGCGAGGCCGATCGCGGACAGCACCGCGGACGGCTTGCCCGGCTTGCCATCAGCCGCCCGCTCGGCGCACGCCGATCCGGTCGACACGTAGACGCCGCGGCTCGACAG
>JAYUYE010000064.1:0-5616 GCA_043752985.1 Myxococcales bacterium | reverse complement strand
GACGGACGATCCGGACGCGGCGTTTGTCGACTCGAACTGTGACGGGATCGATGGCGAGGCGACGCGCGGCATCTTCGTCGCATCCGCGGGAACCGACGCCTCGACGTGCGGGCTCGTCTACACCAGTCCGTGCGCGACGATCTCATTCGGCATCCGGCGCGCCGCGCTCAGCGGACGCAATCACGTATTCGTGCAGACGGGTACGTACACCGAGGTCATCGTGCTCGCGAGCGCGATCGCGGTGTGGGGCGGTTATGACGTCAACTGGCAGCGCGGTCCGTACAGCACCGCGAGTCATCGCGTCCGCGTCGTCGGCAAGATCGATGACGGCGTCGGCGGCGACAACGCGTACCTGACCGTGCGTGCGCACGCGATCGGGATCCCCGGCCGGATCGACAACATGATCCTCGAGGGCCCGTCCGCGATCGGCACCGGCACGAGCAGCTACGTCGTTCACGTCGCGGGCTCCGACGTCAGCCTCTCGAACGTGCAGATCATCGCCGGCAATGGCGCGAGCGGTGCCGCCGGTGCGGCAGGCGTCGACGCGAGCCCGTTGACGGCTGGCGCGGCGGGGACCGGTGGCATGGGCGGCGAAGGTCAGGAGCAGACCGATTGCAATGGTTCCTCGCACGGAGTCGGCGGCTCTGGCGTTGATAACTTCTGTCTCGTCTCGCCGTCGACGCGGGCGATGGACTCCGGTCCCGGCGGCGCAGGTGGCGAGATGGACACAAGCTGCCCGTTCAGCCTCACCGCGACGTCGGGAGACGCCGGTACGAACGCCTCGTATGTGCTCGGCAGCTCCGGAACCAGGGGCGGCGGCGGGCCGGCGAATGCGTCGGGCTGCGGCCAGAGCATGGGAACGCCAGGTGGCACCGGGAATCCCGGGTTCGTGCAGAACGGCGCCGCTGGTTCCGGCGCGAGCAATGGCACCGTGACTGCGGGCTACTGGACCGGCAACCTCGGTGGATCTGGTTCCACGGGCGAGAACGGTGGCGGCGGTGGCGGCGGTGGCGGTGGTGGCGGCTGCGACGACGGCACCGATGCGTGGGGCCCCGGCGGCGGCGGCGGCGGAGCCGGTGGCTGCGCGGCGCGTGGCGGTGGTTCAGGTGGCACGGGTGGTGGCGGCAGCTTCGGCGTGTTCGTCGTCCAGAATTCGAGCGTCGCGATCACCGGCTGCGCGATCGTGCGTGGCCGAGGCGGTGATGGTGGCGTCGGCGGTGCCGGAGGTACCGGCCAGGCCGGCGGTGGTAGTGGACCCGGCGGCGGTCATCAGGGCGCGAGCGCTGCGGGTAATGGTGGTGCCGGAGGACACGGTGGTCACGGCGGCGGCGGTGGTGGCGGCAGTGGCGGCCGCGCCGCAGCCATCGTCAGCACGCCCGGTTCCACGGTCACCGACGACTGCACGTTCAGCGCGGGCACCAGCGGCGCCGGCGGGCCGGGTGGTAACTCGCCGGACGACGGTAGCGATGGTGTGGCGGGCGCGCCGGGCACCGTCGACACCCGCCGCGTCTGCGCGACCGGCACGAGTTGCTAGCCAGCCGCGAAATTGAGCGCCTGTTGCGGTAGCGGTTGGGGTATCTACGCGACCCATGACGACGCGCTCACGGCTCGTGCTCACCCTCGCGCTAATCACTGCATGCGGAGGCGATGACGGCATCCGTCATCTGCCCGATGCACCGTGGCTCGATGGCGCCATGATCGACAGCCAACTCGATGCGGGCGTCGATGACATCGAGCTGGGGATCACGCTCGCTGGAACCGGCGGCGGAACGATCAGCTCGTCACCCGCAGGCATCGCGTGCGGTGCGACGTGCACGTCTGCATTTCCGCGCGACACCATCGTCACGCTCACAGCCGTGCCCGACACCGGCTCGGTGTTCGGCGGCTGGAGTGGTGCCTGCACCGGCACGGTTCCGACGTGCGAGATCACGCTCGCGGATGTGGCGAACGCGACCGCGACGTTCACGCTCGCGACCTACACGGTGATGGTTAGCAAGTCCGGGCTTGGCTCGGGGACGGTCAGCGGCAACGGCATTAACTGCGGCGCGACGTGCATGATCACCGTCGACCACGGCACCGCGATCTCGCTGAGCGCGGCGCCGGGCGCGCTGTCGACGTTCGCTGGCTGGGGTGGAGCTTGTAGTGGAACCAGCGCGTGTGCGCTCACGGTCACCGGGAACAGCACGATCTCCGCGAGCTTCACTCTCGACGACGTCACGCTGTTCGTCACCAAGGGCGGCACCGGCGTGGGCACGGTCACCACGACGGCGGCCGGCATCAACTGCGGCACAGATTGCGATGAGACCTACACGGCGGGTCAGACGACGACCTTGAACGCGGTGGCGGCGATCGGCTCGACGTTCACCGGCTGGACCGGCGGCACCTGCACCGGCACCGGGCCGTGCACGCTGACCATGAACGCAGCCGTCACCGTGACCGCGTCGTTCACGCTCAACACGTACGCGCTCACGGTCACGCGAACCGGCAATGGCTCGGTGACCTCGACGCCCGCCGGGATCGCGTGCGGCAGCGACTGCAGTGGCACCTACAACCACGGTCAGAGCGTGACGCTGATGCAAGTGGCCTCGACCGGCTCGACGTTCGCGGGGTGGGGCGGCGCATGCTCCGGCACCGGTGCCTGCACGGTCTCGATGACGGCGGCGCGCACGGTGACCGCGACGTTCACGCTCGACCAGCACTTGCTCACCGTCACGCGCGACGGCACCGGCTCGGGCACGGTCAGCGGCGGTGCGATCTCGTGCGGCTCGACCTGCATGGCGAATCTTGACTACGGAACGATCGTCACGCTGATCCCGGCACCGTCGACGGGTTCGACGTTCGGTGGCTGGAGCGGTGCCTGCACCGGCACGGGTTCGTGCATGGTGACGATGGACATGGCGCGCAGCGTGACGGCGACGTTCACGCTCAACACCTACGTTCTCACGGTCGGTCGCGATGGCACGGGTAGCGGCAGCGTCACCGGCACGGGCATCTCGTGTGGCACTGACTGCGTGGAGACGATAGGTCACGGCCAGATCGTCACGCTGACCGCGATGCCAGGTCCGGACTCGACGTTCACCGGCTGGAGCGCGTGCGCCGGCACCGGCACCTGCGCCGTCACGATGGATATGGCGAAGACGGTCACCGCGACGTTCACGATCAAGAGCTATGCGCTGACGGTGGCAAAGACGGGCCCGGGCACGGTGACCGCGACTGGCATCTCGTGCGGTACGGACTGCACCGAGACGTTCACGCATGGAACGCCCGTGACGCTGACCCCGACCACGCCCGCCGGGTCGACGTTCGCCGGCTGGGGCGGTTCGTGCTCCGGCTTCGGCTCGTGCACGCTGACCATGAACATGACGCACAACGTGACCGCGGCGTGGACCATCGACCAGCACACGCTCACTGTCACCAGGACCGGCAACGGCTTCGGCACGGTCATCGGGACCGGCATCTCGTGCGGAACGGACTGCGCGGAGACCGTCAACTACAACACGACGATCACGCTGACCGCGATGGAGGACACGGCGAATGCGACGCGCTCGAAGTTCGCCGGGTGGAGCGGCGCATGCACCGGACTCGGTCCATGCACGGTCACGCTCACGGCCGCGGCCACCGTCACCGCAACCTTCGATCTCGCACCGAATCTGATCTTCGCGAGCTCGGGCGTCTATACCGGCGCCCTCGGTGGTCTCGCCGGCGCGGATGCAAAGTGCCAGGCTCATGCCACCGCGGCGAACCTCCCCGGCACCTACCGCGCGTACCTCTCGAGCATCAGCGGCAACACGCCGATCAATGCGCCCACGCGCTTCGGCGGCGCGAGCAACTGGGCCCGCGTCGATGGCGTCCAGGTGATGAATTCGATCACGCAGTTCACGAGCGGACTGTTCAATCCCGTGCTGTTGACGGAGACGGGCGCGAACGTCGCGGTGACGCAGTACCCGTACGCGTGGACCGGCACCTCGAAGGCCGGCGTCTACAACGGTGCATGCTCGCCCGCGCTCGCATTCATTCCATGGGGCGGCGCGTTCGGGAGCGCGGACGTCGGCGACATCACTGCCACCGCGGCGACCGCCGGTTCGCTGTTCGCCGGCGCCTGCGGAAACCAGTACCGGCTGTACTGCCTCGGCATCGACCGCAACGCGCAGTGATCGCGTACGCGCGTGACTGCTGAAACCGTGGCCGGTCCTCAGGCGCCCGAGCATCACGCGCAGGCCGCGCGGCACACCAAGATCACCAGTCACGGAGCCGAGCGCTAGGTGAGGCTGTTCTCGAGCAAGGTCGTCACGAGCGATCTCGACCCGCGTGGTGGGTGACATCGTCGTGCCGCACCGCCGCGATGATCTCGGCCGCAGTCGCGTTATCGCCAGGCCCCTTGGAGACGTGATGCCAGAGCACCTCGCCACCAGGCGCGATCACGAGCACGCCGCCCTGCTGCAGCGCACTGCCGCGCGTTCGCCCCTGCCGAAACCCTCGGCGTAGCGATCCGACCGTCCGCGACAGCGACGCGACGCTGAGCACCGTCCGCAACCCCGACTGCAGCTCGGCGGCTCGATACACTTCCAGCGATGGATCGGTGTAGAGCGGTCCATCGTAGCCGGTGGTTTCCCGGAACCCCGCGATGAACATCGGCGGGCCGTTACCGACCACGTTGAGGTCCAGCCCCGCGGCTCGCAGGCTCTCACTCTCGCGGTGCAACTGCACCACGTGCTCGCGGCAGTGGAGTCAACCGAAGTGGCGAACGAACGCGATCACCGCGGGTCGGGTGGCCCACAGCGTGTTCAGCCGGATCGCAGTCCCGGTTTCATCCAGGACCGTCATCTCGCCGATGCTGTCAGCTCGCTCCATGTCGCGCGGTGCTTCGATGCTCGAGGGCCCGCAACGTTACACTCGATCTGCGCCGAACCGCTGCCGGATCATCGCCGCTCGATAGCCGAAGATCCTGCGCAGCTGACCGGCTACCACCAACCGATTGGCGATAGCGCCGAGCACGCCGAACGGCGGCGCGTAGAACACGACGTCCTCCATCACCGTTCGATCGCCCTCGCGGCGAAACCGGTGCTCGTGCCACCACGCGCGATATGGGCCGCGATGCTGCGCATCGACAAACTGCGCGCCGTCGCCACCGACCTGCGGCGGCGTCCAGGTCTCGATCACCGTTCGCCAGCGCGCCGGGACGCCGAGGATCCGGAGCCGGTAGTCGATCACGGCATTGGCCGCCATCACGATCGGTCGCGGCGTCTCGATCACGAACGACATCGTGGGTGGCGTGAGGAGCTGGAGGTTCTCCGCCGCCGCGAAGAACTCGAACACCCGCTCGAGCGGTGCCGCGAGCTCGGTGCGCGCAACCAGCACGTAGCGCGGTGTGCGGGCTCGGGTGTACGCGGAATCCGGTGCCTCGCCGCTTCGGAGTCGGCGCATCGCGATGCTCGATGCGACGGTGAGATCCGTCAGTGCGTTGTCGAGATCCGGGTAACGAAACACAAACCCGGTCGCGAGCAGGGCGGCGGGAACGACCCGTTGACTCGACGTGAGCAACGACGCTGCTTCGCCGAGCATCGCGCGCAGAACGAAGCCCGGTGCCGGCGCGATCGCGGGCCTGCCGACTGCCCG
>JAYUYE010000063.1:0-12847 GCA_043752985.1 Myxococcales bacterium | reverse complement strand
CAGCTGCGACGAGGTACGCGTGGATCAGGCGCTCGAACCCCGCCGGGCTCGCCTTGAGTACGCGCTGCGCGAGCGCGCGATGCGTCGCACCGGCGAGTCGCGACATCGCCGTGGCGACACCCGCCTCGGCATCCGCGGTCTGGCTCATCGAGACCGGACCTGGCGCGAACAGATCGCGGCCGCGATAGACGATCCGCGGGCGCAGACCGAGCGTTCGGTAGCTGCGCTCGTCGCCGAGGAGCTCTGCCTTGAGCTGCGGAGCGAGCTGCTCGGGGTCCGTCTCGACGAGGTTGCGCTTGCGCATCATCGCGGCGAGCTGGCGAACCGGCAGCGGCTGTCCGTTGCGGAGCTGCGCGAACACCGTCGCGGCGGCATCGCCGAGCGGCGTTCCGACCCGCGCGAGCGGATCATCGACGCCGGTGATCTGCACCGGCGGCTGCATCGGCGCCTGCATCGGCGGCTGGATCGGCGGCCGCTGCTCGAACCGCTGTGGCTGCCCTTGCTGATTGCCCTGCGGCGGACGGCCGTCGCCACCGGGGCGCGGACCGTCGTGGCGCGGACGATCGCCGCCACCGCCTGGCCGCTGCTCGCCACCGGTGCGCTGCGGATCGGCAGGGCGCTGCTGCCCGCCGCCACCACCACCACCGGGGCGGTTGCCGCGCTCGTCGCGCCGCCTACGGCGATGGTCTCGGCGGTCCTGCCACTGCGCCTTGCGCTCGTCGCGCGCGTTGATCTCCGGCATCATCGGCCGGTCTTCGTCGGCGGTCTTGCCGTCCTTGTACTCGCCGTGCGCGGTCGCTGGCTTGGTCAGGTCGTCGCCGTAGATCGCAGACAGCTCCTGCTCCTCGGGCGTCAGCTCGGGGACATCGTCCTCCTCGAGGTCCGGAATCGGCGTCTCGGAGATGATCTCGGCATCCTCGACCGGGGTGACGTCGCGGACGGAGACCACGACAGTCTCGGGAGTCTCGACGACCTCCTCCGTCCGGGGCTTCTTCTTGGCCGGCTTGGCGGGGGCCTTCTTCGACGCAGCGGCCTTCACCGGCTTGGCGGCCGGCTTCTTGGCGGGTGCCTTCTTGGCGGGCGCCTTCTTCTTCTTGCTGCCCTCGGTCGCCGCGGCATCCGCTGTGGTCTTCGACATTGGGGGCCTTCCTACCACAAAATTTGCCCCCGCTCGACGGAGCCCCTAGCGTCGGGATGACCACGGGAGGGCTGTGCGTTCTCTCGATCGAAGGAGCCAGGAGTATCCATGCAGTCCCGCAAGATCGGTGTGTTGCTCGGAGGTCTGTCGAGTGAGCGCGAGGTGTCCCTACGGACGGGTGAGGCCGTCCTGGTCGCCCTCCGCGAGCGGGGGCATGACGCCATCCCGATCTACGTGGACCGCGACGTCGACGTCGCGCTCCGCCAGGAGAGGATCGACATTGCCTTCATCGCGCTCCACGGCCGGTGGGGCGAGGACGGCTGCATCCAGGGTCTGCTCGAGACGCTCGGAATCCCGTACACGGGGTCCGACGTGCTCGCCTCGGCCCTCGCGATGCACAAGGGCAAGGCCAAGGAGCTGTTCCGGCTCCACAACCTCCCCACGCCTGCCTACTACTCGCTGACCGCCTCCGATCTCGACGACGTGATGGGCGTCCACGGTGACTTCGGCTTCCCGTGCGTGGTCAAGCCGATCCGTGAGGGCAGCTCGGTCGGCGTCACGATCGTGCACAACCTCGAAGACTTTGTTCCCGCGGTCGAGCGAGCGATGTGCTTCGACGACGAGGTCCTGGTCGAGCGGTTCATTACCGGCAGAGAGGTCTCGGTCGCCGTCCTCGAGAATCGCGCGATCGGCGCGGTCGAGATCGCGCCGCGCGACGGATTTTACGACTACGCGAACAAGTACACGCGTGGCGCGACCGAGTACTTCGTTCCGCCGCGGATATCGCCCGAGCGGTATCGTGGTGTCCTCGCTCAGGCGCAACGTGCGCATGCGGCGCTCGGCTGTCGGGGCGCGACGCGCGTCGACATGATCGTCAGCGACTCGGGCAACGAATTCATCCTCGAGGTCAACACGGTTCCCGGCCTGACGCCGACGAGCCTGCTTCCGAAGATCGCGGACGTCGCGGGCATCTCGTTCGGCGAGCTGTGCGAGATGATGCTCGCGGGCGCGACGCTGTCGACCCGCCGCGGCAATGGCGAGCGCCGGGTCATCCAGCGCAGCTTCGTCGGCGATGAGCGCCGGGATTCCATCGTCGAACACCACTGATGTTCGGAAGCGGCCCGCAGCGGATCCTGATCACCACGGCCTTGGTCGCGGCGGGCGTACCTGTCGGCGCGGCGCTGTGGATCGAAGCGCGGACCAGCGAGCTGGCCGAGCATCTCGGAGCAGCCGCCGGCGTTGCCGTCCGGATCGGCAACGTCGACGCGGATCTCACCGGAGCGGTGCGGCTCTCGGATGTCGCGTTCGGCGACCTGCTCGCGGCCGATGCGATCGAAGCCTCGGTCGCGCTCGATTCGTTGCTCGCGGGTCAGCTGCGCGCCGACGAGATCCGCGTGTCGGGTCCCCGGGTGTCACTCAGCATCGGTGCCGACGGTGACTCCGATCTGTCGCGCCTTGTTCATCGTCTCGCACGCCATGGTCGCGGTTCGGCGGGCACAGCTGGCCGGGTCCGACGGATCGTCGTCAGCTCCGGAACCCTGACCGCGCGGATCGCCGGCATCGGCGAGCTCACCGCACAGGGTGTCGAGCTCGTGCCCGACGCTGACGGTGTTCGCGTGACGACCGGGCCGGTGCGGATCGCGGGGACCGCGCGTCCGCTCGGTGTCGAGCTCGCGTTCTCGCGCAGCGCGGCCGAGCTGACGCTCCCTAGCATGAAGTTTCGCCGCGTGCTCGCCGTCGGCGGTAGCGGCACGATCACCGCTGGTGCGCGAACCATTGCACTGCGCGAGGTCGCCGCGGGGCGGCTCGCTCCCGGTGGTGCGCTCGAGGTTCGCGCGGCGATCGACGATGCCGGCATCGCGCGTCCGCTGTCTCTCGAGCTATCGCCTCACGATCTCACCGTCACCGTGCGCGGCGACCGGATCCCGCTGCGGGGCCTCGCCGCGATCGCACCCCGCGGCCTCGGACTCGACGATGCCCGCGCGACCGGCGAGCTCCATCTCCGCAAGATCGAGCGCGCGATCGAGATCATCGCGGACGGTTCGTTCGACGGCGTGTCCCTCGATCACCGCGCCCTCGCGGCCGAGCCGATCGCCGTGACCGCGACGGTCGGCGCGACCTTGTTGGTTGCCCCCGATGCGATCACCGTGCAGCGGTTCGCGCTCGACAGCGGTGCGATTCACACGAAGATCGGCGGCTGGCTGCGGCGCAGCTCTCCCGCGTCGGGTCAGGTCGACGTCGAGCTGGCGTCGGCGCCGTGCGCGGATCTCCTCGCGTCTCTGCCCACCCAGATCCGCGGCCCCCTCGACGGCATGGTGCTCGACGGCTCGCTCGGTGGCCGTGCGCGGCTGACGATCGATCTCGCCGCGCCCATCGGAGCCGGGACCGTGCTGACGACCGAGCTATTTGGAGCGTGCGTCACGGTCGCCGAACCGCCAGCCGCCGATGTCATGGCACTGACCCGCGCCACGCCGCACGTGTTCGTCGACGGCAGCCGCGCCGTGATCGGGCCTGGCGAGCCGGGCTGGTTCGATCTGCGCCAGATGCCGACCCGCCTGCACGGCGCTTTCACCTCTGCCGAGGACGGCCGGTTCTGGGAGCACGATGGCTTCGACGTCCAGCAGATCGCGCGCAGCCTCGAGATCGATCTGCGCGAGCGCCGGCTCGCCCGCGGCGGCTCGACGATCAGCCAGCAGCTGATCAAGAACGCGTTCCTGACGCATCGCCGCACGCTCGACCGCAAGCTGCAGGAGGCCGTGCTGACGTGGCGGCTCGAGGCGAGGCTCGAGAAGAAGCAGATCCTCGAGCGCTACCTCAACATCATCGAGCTCGGCCCCCGTGTGTTCGGCGTCGGCGCGGCGGCGAAGCACTGGTTCGGGACCACGCCGCGAGGACTGACCGTCCGCCAGGCCGCCTTCCTCGCCGCGCTCACCTCGGAGCCCACCTCGATGGCTCGCCGCGTGCGCCGTCACGGTGGCCTCGATCCCGACTCCGCGGAGCGCGTCGCCACCGTGCTCCGTGCGATGCGCCGCGACGGTGTGATCGGAACCGAAGAGTTCGATCTCGCCCGGGTCGCCGGGATGGGCTTCGCGTCGTCCGCGCTGCGCGACGATTAGACGCCGAGGAACAAACGATTGCCGAAGTTCCGCTCGAGCTCGGCCGCGAAGATCTTCTGCGCTGCCGAGTCGATGTCGTACGCGACGCGCTTGAACTCGAACGTCTTCTCTTCGGTATCGAAGATCGTGTAGCTCGCGCGGTTGTCGTAGTCGCGCGGCTGGCCAACCGAGCCGACCGAGATGATGTAGCGGTGCTCGGGCCGGATCACGAACTTCGTCGCCACGACCTCGTAGACCTCGTCACGCGTGAGCGCGAACGACTTGCACAGGTGCGAGTGCCCGATGAACGTGACCGCGCCGAGGTCGTCCCAGATGTCGAGGCAGCGCGTCGCTTGCTCGATCGAAAAGATGTACTCGAACTCTTCGAGGTTGATCGGCGAGCCGTGGCAGAACGTCACGTCTCCTTCGCGGACCTCGTACGGCAGGTTCTTCAGCCACGCCATGTTCTCGGCCGTGAGCTGGCGCGAGTGCAGGTCGAGCGCCTGGCGGGCGGCGTCGTAGTAGTACGAGTAGTCCATGCGGCCCGCGACGGCGGCGTCGTGGTTGCCGAGGATCGTGAACGAAGCGAGCTTGCGGATGAGGTCGCAGCACTCGTTCGGCGAGGCGCCGTAGCCGACGACGTCTCCGATGCACACGTACTTGTCGATCCGCTCGGTGCGGAACGCTTCGACCACCGAAGTCATCGCCTCGATGTTTGCGTGGACGTCCGAGAAAATACCGATACGCACTTCGCTGACGATGATACCCGAAGTCGGCGATGAGAAGGGGCTCAGCTCTGGATCAGATCCGACTCGTCGAGCTCGGCCTCGTCGTCGTCGTCGAGCAGGTCGGCGTCGTCGAGCAGCTCCATCGGCCTGGACTCGTCGAGCGCCTCGAGGCCGGCCTGACCCGCGTCGGGCAGCCCCTGTTCGAGCGCCTCGAAGAATCGCCGCGAGAACGCACGATTGACCGTCACGTCCTTGCCGACCTGCGAGCCGTTGGCACCCGGGCGGACGCTGGTCTGATCGCGGGCGGCCGAGGCGTGCAGCTCGAGCGCATGGCGTGCGACCGGCGCGACGACGCTCTGCCCGCCGGCCATGGTCTCGACCGCCGCCTTGCCGCCGCGGACCGCGATGTGCGCCATCGCCCACGCCACGCGCTCCTCGGTCTGCGAGGTCGCACGGTCGCCGAGGCGGCCAAAGTTGCTCGCGAGCGGCATCAGTCCGGTGGGACCGACCTGGCCGATCGCGCGTGCGACTTCGCGCCAGATCTCGGTCGGCTCGCTGAGGAGGAGGTCGATGACGGCCTGCGTGCCCTCCTCGTCGCGGAGCAGCGCGAGCGCGAGTGCGCAACCGTGGCGCAGGAAGCCCTTGCTGCTCGCCAGACCCTCGGTCAGCGGCCGAGCCGCAGCCGTGCCGAACCTGACGCTCATGCCGAGCACGCGCACCGCCTCGGCGCGGCTCATCTTGCTGACGGCTGCGATCACCGGCGCGGCTGCGCGTGGATCCGCGCGATCGCACAGCTCCATCGCCGCGGCCACGCGCTTGGCGCGATCATCGAGCTCGCTGATCAGCTCCTCGATCGACTTGCCCTTCGGAATGCCCTGGGCCGGCGTCTGTCCGATGGATCCGGAGACCTGCGAGACTTCCTCGCTGGTCACCGCGATGCCGGTGCGACCGTTCGGACCCGGGGCGAACTGATCGAGCTCGGACCGCGTCCCCAGGGCCGAGCTCTGCTCACGGCGAGAGTCGCCCTTGTGGGGCCCCGACTTCGCGAGCTCGACGCCGAGCGCCCTCGCCTCCTCGGAGAGCGCCTTGTAGTTGTCGTCCGACGCATCGGCATCGATGTCGAACGCGGTTGGATGTCGCTTGAGCACGTCGAATCCATGATCGAGCCGGATCACGAGATCGCGGCGCGAACGCGCGAGACCTTCGCTGACCGCCACCTGCGCGAGCTCGGGTCCCATCCACAGTCCCCACGCGACCGCACTCTCGAGCACGTGCCGCCGTAACTCGCGCCAGCGCGGTAGCGGGAACCCGCGCGTGCACACGAGGTAGTCCTCGCGCGACGGCCGCGCGAATCGCCGAGCCATCGCGATCGCGCGGCGCAGGTGCTGGGCGGACTCGAGCTGTGCGAGCTTGTCGTCGCGGAACTCGCCGGCATCGGGGTGCTCGCTGCCGAGGAGATCCAAACCCGCACCGAGCACGAGGTCACGCCCGCGCTCGTACGACGGCGCGCCGTCCCCTGACGAGCTTAGCCCGCGCAGGTGATCGTCGGCAGCGCGCAGGATGTAGCCAACGTTCTCGGCGAGCGGTGCGACGAGCTTGACCCGACGGATGCGCCGGCTGCGGACGACGAGATCGAGGGTCAACTCGAACTTGCGAGTCAGTGCCTGGAGGACCGCGCGCTGCGCCTCGGTTGCAATGTCGAGCGGGACCACGGCGAGCTGGGTGGTGCTCGGCACGCGCATCGCCGGAGGAGGTCCGATCACGAGCGTGATCACGGGATACGCGGCGGTCCGGTGGAGGAGGACACGGATGTCGAGGTTGCCGCCCATGCCACGCACGAGCTGTTCGCCGACGACGAGCGCCAGTCGCACGCCGCTCGGGTCGACCGTCATCGTCGATGCATCGCGCGCCGCCGCACGGTCTAGCCATCGGTCGGTTCCGCCGTCGGTCGGCAGCTCGATCGTCTCGGTGGTCAGAGGATCCGAGCCCACTGGCACGATCGCCGACCCGGTGGTCTCCTCGTCGAACTCGATCGGAGCGCTCGCTGCGGCGTGCGCGGCGACGCCGGTCGGCTTCGGGACATCGACGACGCCGGTCGGTGTCGATTCGAAGTTCTCGCTATCGGAGCGCTTGCGCGGCTGCGGCGCCGCGGTGACCACGACGGGTGGCTCGGGCTCGGCCGGGGCGAGAAGTGCGGCGAGGCTCTCCTCGATCTCATCGAGCTCGTCCTTGGCGACGGGCCGGGTGTCGTCGTGAATCGCGGGTGACGCTGGACGCGAACCGATCGAGGTGGCCTCCTCGACCTCGATGTCGGTCACGGCCTGGACCGCCGCGATCACGCGATTGCGCGCTTCACTGCGCAGCTTCTCGAGCTCGATCCGGTTGCGCTCGAGCTCGGCGTGCGCGGCCTCGAGCTCGCGGGCGCGTCGATCGAGATCCACGGCACGCAGATCGAGGTCACGCGCGGCTTCGCTGCTCCGGGTAGCGGCGAGCACGTCGTTCGCGCGCCGCTCGAGGTAGGCGCCGAGCCCGCGCGGTCCGTAGACGACCGCAAACTCCTTGGCGTACGGCGGAATCGGTGCGTCGTCGTCGCGCATCCGCTCGAGCAGCTTGATCCGCTCGTCAAGCTCGCGATGGCGGTGCGCATCGTCGAGGACGAGCACGAGAAGCTCCGCCGAGGGGTCGTGATAGATGACCGCCACGGCGACCTTGATCACCGCGCCGCCATCGGCGCGCACGAGGTTCAGCGAACGGACCGGATCCTCGCTGAGGAGGCGCTCGACGAGCTCGGGGTCGGAGACCGCGTCGACCGTGGTGTGGACCTGCGCGCTGACCGTCTCGCCCTTCGACCCCGTGACGTGCAGGGTCTTCGTCTGGGTCTTACCGATCGAGCCTCGATAGGCGGTTAGCGACGGCGCGCGCGAGGTCCCCGTGGCCATGGCAGAGGCATACCCCTAACGTGGTCAGGACCTCAAGAGTCAGTTGACGTTGCCGGACGGCTCGTCGCTGATCTGCTCGGGGATGTCGTCGTCGGGAACGTTGCCCATCATCTGCGCGGCCACCGCAACCAGCACCTCGTGGATGTGCTCGAGCGTGTCGAGCCGACCGCACAGCGAGTAGTAGTCGTCGACGGAGACCTCGCCCATCCGCTCGAGCGCGCGCTGGACGTGCGGCTTCATTCGCGGCGGGGCATCAATTTCGGTATCGAGATCCGCGAGGTCAGACTGTGCGATTGCCGCGGCCACAAAGCCCATCGGGGCGAAGTTGAGGCCGGTCGGCAGGACAATTCTCCACTCGATGTCCTCGGTCGACAGCTCCCAGCGCCCCCCCATCCGGCGCCGTATGACCTCGCCGAAGTAGGCCCCGGCCGTGGAGATCACGAGCTGCAGCGTTGCGGCCTGCTCGGTCCCGCCTACCTGCTCGACCGTGCGGAGGTAGTGGTCGAGCACCGGCAACGTGTCGCTGTCGTACTCGAGGGTGACCCCGAGCGCGTTGCGCACGTACGCGACCGCCTGTTCGGCGTATTCGGTTACCCGCGGAGGCACGGGGGCGTCCATATGCCGTGCAGCTTACTCGATGATCGCGAACTGGACCATGCCGTAGCGCGAGCGCAGCTCGACGAGTGCAGGCGCATTCTTGCCGACCTGCCCGAGCTGGCTGTGGACCCACCCGTCCTGCTGGGTCTTCGCAGATGCGGTCGCGGATCCGAGGTTCACCTTCGCGCCCCGCGCGCGGATCATCACTGCACCGTGCCGGCGGAGCCGCACGTCGACGTCGCCGCGCAGGCTCGATACGACGATCCGGCCCCGAAGCGAGCTCTCTGCCTCGAGGGTGATCGCGCCCTCCGTCGTCGTCAGCTGGATGTCACGAGCGCGCACCCGGCGGCCGGCGATCTTGCCGCGGCTCGCGGAGGCGATCAGGCGCTCGCCGCCGATCGTGTCGAGGTCAACATCGGACGAGATGGTCTGTGCATCGACCGAGCCGAACACCTGGGTCAGCGAGGTCGCGCCCGAGATCGAGTTGGTCGACACACCACCGGACACGTTGCGCACGGAGATCGGTCCGGACCCCGTATCGAGGTTGCCGCCGGCGTCCATGTTGAGAACCTCAAGCGAGCCAGCGCTGACCGCTGCCTCGACACGCGCATCACGCGGAGCGCGGATGATCAGATCGATCCGCATCTGCGACCGACCGACGTTCTTGAATTCTTTGCCGCCATCCGCCGTGGTGGTGATCTTCACCGTCCCGTCGGGGTTCGGAACGAGCGAGACACGGAGCCGATCGAGGCCCTCCTCGTCGAGCGCGTGCTTGTGGGTCTCGATCAGGATCGACGTGCCGTCGTAGCCCTCGACCTTGACGTCCCCCAGCGGGTTCTCGATCGCGATCTGCTTGATCGCCTTGCCGCCGGGCTGGATCTCGAGGCGGGCGCGCTCGACGATCCCGGGCTTGTCGGCCGCAGCCACCGAGGCGAGCGCGCAGACCACGAACATCGCGCGCTTCACTGGGCGCCTCCGGCGAGCGTGATGTCATCGCGAACGACGGCGCCCTGGAGATAGCGAATCAGCTCGCGCCACGCGCGCTGCCGGGGGCGACCTTCGCCGGCCGAGGTGACCGAGGAGCGAAGCTCGATGACGTGCGCGTCGAACGCGTCCTTCTGCTCCGTGCTCCACTGACTGCGGGCCTCACCGGCGAGGGCGAGCAGCTCCTCGGCGGCGTCTGCGTAGGTCGCAGTGACCCGCGCGGCTTCTCCGGCAAGATCCGCGGTGACATCCGACGACGAATCCGCGCCGACCACGACCTGCGTCGGACCGATGACCTTCGGCTCGGTCGCGGCGATTGGAGCAGGCTCCGGCGTCTCGGTGGGTGCGTCGGGATCACGCTGCGCGCGCCAGAGGAGGACCGTGACCGCGGCAGCTGCGAGGAGCCCTCCAGCGGCGAACCGCGGCGCAGACGGCGCCCAGCGAGCGAGCGCGCGCCGCCACGCAGGACGCCGCGAGTGGGCGACTTCCTCGTCGGCGAGTCTCGCCTGGATTCCCGCCCACATGCTCGGTGGCGGATCGACCGTCGGCAGCTGGCGCAACCCGTCGCGGAGCACGGCCTCGTCGGTCGCGACCCGGCGGCATGCTTCGCAGGTGCGCAGGTGACCGCGGACGACGGCACCGCGATCCGCATCGAGATCGCCGTCGAGATAGCCGCTCAGCCGCGGGCGGACGTCATCGCAATTCATGCGCCGCCCTTCCCGTCGCGGTGGCCATGGAGCTGCGGGCCGAGCAGCTCGCGCATCCGGGCGCGCGCCTTGTGGAGCTGCGACTTGCAAGTGCCGACGCGGCACTCGAGGATCACCGCGCACTCCTCGTGCGACAGACCTTCGACATCGTGGAGCACGAGGATCGCGCGATAGCCCGCGGGCAAGAGCGCCAGCGCCGCCTCGATGCGCGCTGCGAGACCCGGATCACGCTCCGTGGCCGGAGGCGCGGGGAGCTCGCCGAGCGTGTCGTCGCCGACTTCGTGACGGCGACCGCGCTTCGCGAGGTGCGAGAGCGATGCGTTGACGGTGAGGCGGTAGATCCACGTCGACAGCGCAGAGTCGCCGCGAAACCGCTCGAGCGCGCGGAAGATCCTGACGAAGACTTCCTGGGCCACTTCCTCGGCATCACTCGAGCCGACGATGCGATGCGCCATGCCGAAGACGCGGCGCTTGTACTGGTGGTACAGCATCTCCATCGCGCGAGCCTCGCCGCGCCGACACGCGGCGATCAGCTGGGCGTCATCGGCGAGCGCCGCCACCACGCGTGGGCGCGGCTCGGCAAGGGTTGGTGCAGGCAAGGCAGATGCGGTTTCAACGAGCTCGCTCACGAGGTCCCCCGAGCTGGCCGCGCGGTCGGACGCGGGCGGATCAGCACTAGGACCCTCGGTCTCGCTGGACCGTTGCCCGGACTGGGCGCCTGGAGGGCGGAAAGCCACGGTGGACGGCAAGCTAGTCCAAAACGTCTGATACCGCAGTACCTTTGAGGGTGGCATGCCACCACCGCGACGTGGGTTCACTGGTTATGATGGTGCCGTGCAAGCGCCGCTCGTCGTCGGACTGGGGCGGATCGGGGTTGCGGTCTCCGGTCTTGGTCCGAATCTGCCAGGCGTTGATGCGGCGCCCGTCGACCTCGCGGCCCTCTCCACGACCCCCGCCCCCGGGATCGCCGTGGCGCTGCGAGCTGCGCTCCGGCTCGGCTGCCGGGCCCGAGCCGTCGGCTCGCACGGAGCGGACCTGCTTGGCCAGCTCGCGCGCTCTGCGCTCCGCGATGCCGGCATCGATACCGAGCTCCTGCGGGCGTCCGGAACAAGCGCCTGTGACCTCGTCACGGTCGCGGGCGACGGCAGGCTGCGTGCGCACTACCGCGGAGACCGCGGAGAGCTGGTCACCAGCGATCCGCGGTCCGCGCTCGCCGGTGCCTCCGCGCTGCTGATCGACGGCAGCGAGCCGCGCGACCAGCTCGTGATCGCGGAGATCGCGAAGAACAGCAAGGTCCCCGTGATCTTCGACGTCAGTGAGCTGCGTGAGGGCACCGCAGATCTGATCTCGGCGTGCGACATCCTGATCGCATCGGAGCGCGAGGCGAGCGAGCTCGCGCCGCGCGGCGAGCTGACCGATGCGCTCGACGAGCTGATGAAGCTCGGGCCACGGGCGGTCGTGATCACGCTCGGCTCCGAAGGTGCGATCGGCCGGCTCGGCGAACAGGTCTCGCGGATCCCTGCGTTCCAGAATCCCGACATGCTCGACAGCTACGGCGCCGGCTCCGTGTTCCACGGCGCATTCGCGGCCGCGCTGCTCAGCGAGCTGCCGTTCGCACGCTGTATCGAGCTCGCCTCGGCCGCCGCGTCGCTCTCGCTGCGCGAGCTCGGACCGTGGTCGGCGATGCCGAACCGCGACGACGTCCTCGCCCTCACGCGCGCGCGGCGTACCTAGATCACTTCTTCGGCTTCGGTCGTCCGCCGACGTCGCTGCCCTCGAGCTTGAAGTGAGCTTCGGCCGCGGCGTTCTGCTCGGCTTCCTTCTTCGACTTGCCGACGGCGCGCGCCCATTCGTCCGTACCGATCGTCACCGCAACGACGAACCGCTTGTCGTGATCGGGGCCAAGCTCGGAGACGACGCGATAGGTCGGCGTCGCCTTGAGCCGCGCTTGCGACGTCTCCTGGAGCCGGGTCTTGAAGTCGTAGAAGCCCTTGAACTCGACGGTCTCGATGCGCTGTGAGAGCAAGCGGTCGACGACGTCGGACGCGGCCTTGAATCCGCCGTCGAGGTAGACCGCCGCGAGGATCGCCTCGAACGCGTCAGCGAGGATCGATGGCTTGGTTCTCCCACCGCTCCTCTCCTCGCCCTTGCCGAGCATCAGGTACTGGCCGAGCCCGAGCTGGCCGGCGACCTCGGAGAGCCCCGCTTCGCTGACGACCTGCGCACGTGTCACCGAGAGCTCGCCTTCCGCGAGCTGCGGGTAGCGCGTCATCAACCGGTGGCCGACGACGAGGTCGAGCACCGCGTCACCGAGGAACTCGAAGCGCTCGTTGTCTTCGAGTCGCTTGTCGGTTGCCGGTTGCTCGTTGCACCAGCTCGCATGCCGGAGCGCCTGGAGCAGGAGGTCGCGATCGCGAAACGTGTATCCGAGGACGGTTTCGAGCTCGCCGAAGGGAGAAGGCTCGGCCACGACCCATGCTACCCTTGGAACCGTGGAAGCGCTGCGCGAGCGTTTCGGGAAGTATCACGTCCTCGAGAAGATCGCGCAGGGCGGGATGGCCGAGGTCTATAAGGTCAAGACCATCGGCATCGCGGGGTTCGAGAAGGTCCAGGCGCTCAAGCGGATCCTGCCCGGCTCCGCCCGCGAGGGTCGATTCAT